>PLHN01000315.1:485-3534 GCA_003139975.1 Acidobacteriaceae bacterium | reverse complement strand
GGTTCTTGTCGAAAACCAGAATTCGGTGAGCCTGCGAGTCGGAGACGAACAACCGGTCCGAGTCGTCAATCGCCAGTCCATTGATCAGCGCAAACCCGGCATCTTTGCCGTTCTTGATCATCTGCGTGTCTTTTGTCTCCGGGTTGATGATGAAGACAGCGCCCACTTTGCCGTCCGCGACGTAAAGCCTGCCTTGCGAATCCTCCGCCAGCCCATGCGGCTCGCCCATAAAGAAATGGTTCTTGAGCGGGTTGTCGCCCTTGTCCGCCGTTGTTCCTGCCAGTCGGTCCATCCAACTGCTCTTCGGCTTATTCGCCTGAGGGCCGAAGTCCGGAAGCTTTTCGCCCGCAAAATAGTCTATATACCTCACGCGCGCAATGTTCGGCGGCTGTGGCCACACCACCTTCGACTTGTCGATCACGTCGTAAATCGAAACTGGCTTCTGCGGTGTCTGGTCGTTCTTCTTCTTGTCCCCAAAGGCAGCCGTCGAAGCCGTCAACAGCAGCATCGCCAATAACGCCATTGCTAGCATTCCGTTTCGTGCCGGAACCGAATTGTGTCGTTGTTCCATCATCTTTGTAATCCTCACCGATCTCCCGATCCTCACCCGATTTCTTGCCGCTTCCGGTAGCACAGCCACTCCCCTACCTGCGTAAGTCCTTATGGCAGCCGGCACAGAACAGGGAGTTGTTGGCCTGATCCTTGGCCAGCAGACCGGGATGCGCCGAAGCATGCGGCTGGTGACAGGTCAGGCAGTTCATCGCGGTCTTAACCTTAGTGACATCAGTAGGATCCATGACATTCGACACCGGATGCCGTTCCACCGGATGCCCCAGGTTGTACTTCAGATCCAGAATTGGTACTTTCGAAAAATAATTCTCCGGTAATTTCACCGTACCACCGAAAATTGTAACCAGATGCTCGCTCTCCATCTTCTTAGGCTTCGAATCGGGCCCGTGGCATTCCAAACATAGTTTGTTGGTGTCGCCTACGCGCAACAGATGGTCGTTGTCGCCACCGTGCCCGAGGTGGCAAATCCCGCAACCTTGTACAAATGCTGGCTGATGATGCACCGGCTTCTTTTCCAGGTCGGCAATGTCGCTGTGGCAGCCCAGACATATGTTGACCGGATCGGTCTTCGGCAAAGCTGGGAAAGCGCTAGCATGTGGGTTGTGGCAGTCGGTGCAATCGCCGGCAGCCCCGGGATGCTGTACTTTCGCCTTCTCAATCAATTCGGCCTTGTCAGAATGGCACGTGACGCACAGATCTTTTACGTTCTTTTGCGTCAAGACTACTTTGCCGTCTTTTGCCGGGGCGTGACAGGTGTCGCATCCCCCCTTGTCGGCAAACGGCGGATGGAGGAACTTGGCCATCAGCTTAGGTGCTGCCGACTGGTGCGGGTCGTGGCACTGCAAGCAGTCCGCGGTGGCAAAAGGCTGGTTCTGGTGCGCCTTCTGCAAAGCGGCATCCTTCGTATCGTGGCAGTCGATACACAGCGCCGGGGCCCCCTTCGTCAGGTGAAACCGGTTTTCAATCGTCGGTTCGGCGCCTGTCTTATGTGTGACGTGGCATGCGTCGCAGCCCATATCGAGGGCCGCGTGCCGGCTGCCTTTCTCCGGAACGTTCAGCCCCTGCGTATGGCAGGTGAGACAGAGATTGTCCTTCTTGTCGCCGGAGGTAGACTTCAGCAGTTGGTTCTTGTTGTCCGAAGTGTGCGGGTCGTGGCATTTCAGGCAATCGCGGACCGCAGGCGGGTGAACAGTGCCTTTGATTTGCGCCGCGTCTTTGTCGGCGTGACAAGTGAGACAAACACCGTAGGGAGTGGTCGTTATCAGCTTGACGCGAGTCACGTCCTTATTGACTCGGACCTCATGACAGCTCATGCAGCCCATGGCAATGGCCGAGTGCACGAACTTCCCCTTGGACTTGTCTTCGTGACACTGGAGACAGGTGGCGGCATCGGCCTTCGGATCGAGCGGGACGGGATGCACGGCGCCGAAAAGTTGCGAACGGCAGAACAGGATCAGGCTCAGGGCCAGCAAGATTCTGGGCACCAGACTACGCCGAGAGAAACACGAGTTCGAGGGACGCTCGAGGCGTGCGGTCGGGGATTGGCTTGCGAATTGGGGGAGGCTCGTCACGGGATTCTCCGAAGGCTGTCGTTGCACGACGGTCGCCGCTTGTTGGGGCAGAGCATAAATTTTCAACATTGGCGTAACTGATTGTGCCAGAAAGTCTCCGGCGTGGGAACCGCCGCTCGGCGCGGCTAACGCGGCTGACAAAACATTTCGCATTGGGACTTCTCCCGCAGGCCGAGAGGTGAAATGGCGCAAGGTGGGATCAAACGGAAAACGACCAGACTCGGAGACTTCCGGCGCGTGCCAGCTCGAAAAATTCGCCGCCGAATTGGACGTGGAACCGGATCGCATTTCCCCCCAGCAATGAGAGCATTCGAATGCAAATGAGCAAGCGCGTGTGTAGTCAGAGTCACTCATAATTGTGATCGAGGTCACAGGGGCCCTCTGGTACAGGATTATGCGCTCGCCGCAGTGCCCGCTCGCGTTGGGCCCGCCGCATTGTCACCCCCCTTCGTGACGCCGGTCACCGGGTGTCTGTGATGGGTGAAATCCCGACCGGGCCGGTCGGCCATGCGCGATTTAGCCCAAATCGAAGTGGAAACGCAGCGTCCAAGAGTCTACAACAATCTTATTTTCAATGTATTAGCGTGGGTTGCTTACTTGGCGTGGAACGTGCATTCGTAAGAGTTTAGTTGGGGGAGAAACATGGCTGTGAGTTTCCGCACTGTAACCCGCAAAACCTGGCAAACCGCCGCTTCGATTAAGACGGGTGTAGTGCTTCTGATCCTGGTCGTTATTCTGGCCGCCGCCGGTACCGTCATCCTGCAACGGCCGATGACCGAACCCGACGATATGCAACGCGCCTACTCGCCGCAGGCACTTCGCCTGCTCGACGCGGCCGGCCTGACCGACGTGTTCCATGCCTGGTGGTTTATCGGCCTGATGATCCTGGTCAGCCTCTGCATCATCGC
>PLHN01000315.1:0-463 GCA_003139975.1 Acidobacteriaceae bacterium | reverse complement strand
CATGGGTTTTAAGCCGGAGCGCGTGGTGCGGCAAGATCACTTTGGACTCTTCGCCGAGCGGCACCGCTTCTCCGAGATGGCGGTTTACATCGTACATGCCAGCCTGCTGCTGATTTTCTTTGGTTGGATCGTCGACGGCGCCTTTGGCTGGCGCGGTACAGCTTCGCTCGATGAAGGGCAGACCTCGAATGTGATTGAGTTGCGCGACGGCACAAAGCGAGAACTCCCCTTTGCACTGCGCTGCGACGCCGCCGGGCAGGAGAACTATAAAGACGGCACCCCCAAGAAGTGGTGGTCAAAGCTGGCTGTGGTCGAAGACGGCAAGGATGTGAAGAGCAAAGAAATCGTGGTAAACGATCCGCTGGTTTACAAAGGTGTGCGCTTCTACCAATCGAGCTTCGGTGAGAACGGCAAGGTTGGCAAACTGGTAATCGCGGCGACGCCGAATCCGGCATACGGAGCG
>PLHN01000008.1 GCA_003139975.1 Acidobacteriaceae bacterium | reverse complement strand
CAGGAAGGCGAGATCAGCTTCTGCGCGTACAACACGGGCGTGGGCTGGCGGAACATCATTGAGAAGATGCACATGACGGCCACGCTCACCAAGTGGTACGAGGAGCACGGGCGGCATGAGATTTTTGCGGGCAACAAGAAGGTCAATCTCGAAGATAAGACGCACGCTCTTTATCTGCGTGAAAACATCGTAACCAATGATGTGCAGCACGATCTGGACAAGCTGGGCATCGCAAAGACCGCGCGCGAAGAGAAGACACGGGCACGCGATGCGAAGCTGGCGGCGTCGAATGCTGAAAAACGCGGCGCCGAGAAGAACGACGCGGCCTACGACGCGCGCATGGCGCAGCTCTACCGCGAGGTGGTGCTGAAAGAGAAGCCGGCTACATCGAATGAGGCGGGATTCATTCCGCTGGGTGCGATTGCTCCGGTGAACGGCAATGGGCATTCGAACGGAAATGGCTTGCACGGGATTCAACCGGCGAAGCAAACCGAAGAGATGGCGGAGCCGGTCGCGGGAGACTAACTAAAAGTTGTGAACTTCCAGGCTTTGGGCCGCTCTTTCGAGCGGCCCTTTTTTTTCCAGATTCTCCGATATAGAAAGTATTCTGGTCCGTCAATGACAGAATCGTCCGAGATTCGCGCGGCTTCGCTGGGCGAGATCGCGCTTGTGTTCCTGAAGCTGGGAACAATCGCCTTCGGCGGCCCGGCGGCCCATCTGGCGATGATGGAAGAAGAGTTCGTGCGGCGGCGCAAGTGGATCACGCAGGCGGAATTCCTGGACAGGATGGCTGCCGCAAACCTGATTCCGGGGCCGAACTCGACGGAAGTCGCAATTTTTATCGGGCACCTGAAGCGCGGCTGGCGCGGGTTGATTGTGGCGGGCGCGAGCTTCATCATCCCGGCGGCGCTGATTGTTTCGGCGATCGCGTGGGCGTATGTACGGTTCGGATCTTTGCCCCGGGCGCAAGGAATGCTTTACGGGATCAAGCCGGTTGTGGTGGCGATCATTATTCAGGCGCTGGGAAAGTTGAGCCAAAGCGGGGTACGCACGCCTTTGCTGGCGGTGATTGCGGCTCTGGCTGCGGCACTGAGCCTAGCCGGAGTTAGCCCGGTGCTGGTGCTTGCGATCGCGGGCACGCTCTCGGCGGCAGCATGGGGGATGCGAAATCGCTTACTGGGCACGGCTTTCACAGGGATGCCCCAGCTGCTGGCCGGAATCGTCGCGGTGGGAGCGACCGCCGCAACCTGGCCAATCGGGCTCGGGCGATTGTTTCTGTCGTTTCTCAAGATTGGATCGGTGGTGTTCGGAAGCGGCTACGTTTTGCTCGCCTTTTTGCAAAGCGAATTTGTCGAACGGCTGCACTGGCTGACGGATCAGCAACTGCTCGATTCGGTCGCGGTGGGGCAATTTACGCCGGGTCCACTCTCGGCGACGGCGACGTTCATCGGGTACATTGTCGCCGGGTGGAAGGGCGCGGTCGTGGCGACGGTGGGAATCTTTCTGCCGGGTTTCGTTCTGGTGGCGCTCAGCGGGCCGGTGATTCCGTGGCTGAGGAGATCTCCGGTGTTTGCCGCGGCGCTGGATGGAGTGGTCGCGGGATCGCTGGCGCTGATGGCGGTTGTGACTTGGCAACTCGGCAGGGCATCGCTGGTGGACTGGCCGACGCTGGCGATGTGTGGTGTGGGCTTGATCGCGCTACTGCGTTTTAAGGTTAACTCGGCGTGGCTGATTGGGGCGGCAGCGCTTGTTGGATGGTTTCTGTGATGGGGGCGGAAACGTTGACGGATAGGTCCAGCATTGCGCTCCGGTCGCGAGCCCCAGGGGGAGAACGGCGATGAATGAAATCGAAATCCGCCCAGCAGAGCGGCGCGATCTGCCGCGGCTCACGGAGATCTACAACTACTACATATTGAATACCCCGGTGACATTCGATGTTGAGCCGTATACGGTCGACCGGCGCGAGATGTGGTTTGCGCAGTTTGGCGCGATCGGGCGCCACCGGTTGCTGGTGGCCGAGAACAGCGGCCAGGTCGTCGGGTATGCGGGAACAACGCGATTTCGTCCCAAGGCTGCTTATGAGACGACCGTTGAGGCGACAATTTATTGCGCGCCGGATGCGGTCGGGAAGGGTATTGGCGGAATGCTCTACGCGGCTTTGTTTGAAGCGCTACGCGGTGAGGATATCCGCCGGTTTGTGGCGGGGTATGTTCTCCCCAATCCGGCAACGGCGGCAATCCATCGGCGGTTTGGATTCAAGCTAGTGGGGGTGTTCAGCGAAAACGGAAGAAAGTTCGGGAAGTACTGGGATGTGTGCTGGGTGGAACGCGCGGCCTGAGCGCCGCGCGCTCTTCACCCTTCCATCGAACGTCTTGGAGTTGGGCTCAGTACTAGAATTTCTGCTCGTCTGCCGACGGGCCGTAGAGCGCCGGCACGGGCACGTTGAGCAGCCGGAAATACATGGTCAGCTGCCCGCGATGATGGATGAGGTGATTCAGGACCATGCGGCGGAGAACGGCAGCACGCGGCTCACGGAACAATTCTTCTCCGCCCATGAGCAGGGCCCATGGTTTGGCATAGTCGGCATCGCTGGCGTTCGCGAGCGCGGCACGGGCTTCGGCGCGGTTCTTGTCGAAGACTTCGAGCAGTTCTTTGCGATTGGCAGGCTTTGGCGGCACGCGGTCTGAGCCGCCAGCGGCGGACAAATCCAGCGAATCCTGTTCCATGGTGATCTTGGCCCAGTGCGGAATGGTGGCGACATGGGTGGCCATCCAGCCCAGCGTGCCGGACTTTTCATGCGGCTGCCAGGAGAACTTGTCGTCGGGGACGCGCTCCAGTGTACGGCGCGTGCTGTCCATTTCCATGTCGAATTCGGGGAGGATCGTATCTTTGTAGGGCATTGTTGTGCATCTCTCCAGGAGATTAGAGGATTTTCGTCTTCGCGCAATTTTATCAGCAAGCCGGGATGGGGATGGCCGGACGGCGCAACGGCTGGCAGCATTGTATTTCGCGCTTTGTGAAGGAGAGGTTAAAATAAGAGGCTCCGCCTGTATCTTGGGGAAGGCGTGTGCTGCTCCCGAAATGTTCGGGGCGGGGGGCCGATAGCGCGATTCCTAATTCGTGGAACCAGTCTCCAATCTCGTGGATGTAAAGTCGCAAGCGTCTCCGGACGGGAATGCCTCGGCCAGCGCGCAGCCGCCGGTTGTGGCCTCGCCGCCGCGGCCTCGTCCGTCCTCGCCCGTATATTGGCGCGTAGAAGGCAGCCTGTTGGAGCTGACGACCATCCGGCCGATTGCGTTTTTCACCTGGAACAGCCAGACCTACATTGCGCGCGTGGTGCGGCGCAGCCTTGTGCTTTTGATGGCGCTGCTGCGGCCGTTCCTGTACGCGGCCAACCGCAAGGCGGCGACGCGGATCGTACATTCCGTATTGCGGGGCATTACCCGCGACCGGCTCGACCTGCTGGGCGAAGAAGAATTCGAATACAAACTGAAACCGCTGCTGAAGGAAGAAGGGGTGCGGCAACTCAAGGCCTTGCAAGCAACTGGGGCGGATGTAGTGCTGGTGAGCCAGGGTCTTGACCACGTTATGCGGCCGCTGGCACGGCATCTGGGGGTGCGCTGGATTATCGCCAATCGGCTTGATTTCCGCGATGGAGTGGCAACCGGCAGGTTGCTGAGTCCAGTGATCCGGCCGCGAGGAATTCTTGCGCGCATTCGGGAAGCAGGCCCGGACGGGCAACAGAGTCCGGCGCGGTGGGTGCGCGCGCTTGGACTGCGCGGGCCGAAAGCTCTGGCTTCGGCGATTGTGCCGGCCGTGCGAGTGGAAGTGCCACCGGTGCGGCCCATTGTTTTCTTCGACGAGGCCCGGCATCAGGAGCGGCTTTCGGTGCGGAAGGCACTGGCGGGGAAGCGCATCCTGCTGATCGGCGTGACGGGGTTCATCGGCAAGGTGTGGCTGGCGAATACGCTGATTGACCTACCCGAGATTGGGAAGCTGTACCTGCTGATTCGCGGGCAAAAGGCGAATCCCGGGCAGAAGCGCTTCGAGAAGATGCTGGAGGAGTCGCCCGTTTTCGATCCGGTGTTTGAGAAGTACGGCGATCAGCTGCCGGCGCTGTTGGCGGACAAGGTTGAGGTGGTAGAGGGCGATGTGTCGCAGCCTGCGATGGGCCTGGATGCCGAGGTGGCAGCGCGGCTCGGGCGAGAACTCGACCTGATCGTCAACAGTTCGGGGCTGACGGATTTCAATCCCGATCTGCGGGAAGCGGTGGCGGTGAATGTGGACTCGGCCTACCACATGGTCGAATTCATTCGCGGATCGGATCATGCGGCGCTGTTGCATCTTTCGACTTGCTACGTTGCGGGGCAGCGCGATGGACGGGTGGGCGAGCGCGTGCGTCCGAATTACACGCCGGCGGGCGTGCCGGCCTTTGACGCGGAGAAAGAGTGGCGAGCGCTGCACGATTTTCTGGAATCGGCCGAGGCGCGCGCGGAGAGTCCTGAGGTCACGGAGGAGCTGACCAAGCAGGCGTTGGAAAAAGAGCATGCGGCCAAGGATTTGAGCGGGCAGGCGCTGGAAAACCAGATTTACAAAAACCGTGTGCGCTGGCTCAAGAATTATCTGACAGCAGAAGGCAAGGAGCGGGCCACGCGCCTGGGCTGGCCGAATACTTATACCTACACAAAGAGTCTGGCCGAGTCGTTGATCGCCAAACATGGCGAGGGGCTGCCGATTGCGATTGTGCGTCCGTCGATTGTCGAGACATCGGTGGCGAAACCGTTTCGCGGATGGAATGAAGGGATCAACACGTCGGCGGCGCTGTCGTATCTGCTGGGCACTTCGTTCCGGCAGTTGCCATCGAATGAACGCAAGCGACTGGACATTATTCCGGTGGACGCAGTTTGCGCGGGGATGACGCTGATTGCGGCGGCGCTGGTGGAACGGCGGCACGATGCGCTTTATCAGCTGGCCACGTCGGTGACGAATCCTTGCGACATGGGACGGTCGATTGAGCTGACTGCGCTGGCGCACCGGCGGCACTATCGCGCTCAGGAGGGTCTGGAATACTGGCTGCGGCTGCGGATGGATGCAATTTCGGTGTCGAAGACGCGTTATAACCGGATGTCGGCGCCGGCGCAGCGGATGATTGTCCAGAGGATTCAGGCGATCATGTCACCGTTGCCCATCGCGAAGCCGTTGGCGAAGGCGGAACGCAGTTTGCAGCGCGTGGAAAAGCTGATCCAGCTGTTCGAGCCTTTCATCCTGCTCAATGAGCACGACTTTGTTGCGGATAATGTCGAGAAGCTGTCGCAGGCGCTGGTGCCGGAAGAGCACGAAGTTTTCGGGTACGATACGACCGGTCTCGACTGGTGGGAGTACTGGATTGACATTCACATTCCGGCGCTGCGGCGGTGGACCTATCCGCTGATTGAAGGGCGGCCACTGGAAGCGCGCGAGCCGCGGGTGCTGCAGATGCCGGCGGCGGGCGAAAACGGAACGGGCATAAAGACGGGGACGAACGGAGCCACGTGGCGATATTCCTGACCGGCTCGACTGGGTACATCGGCGCGCACGTTGCCGCCAATCTGCTTAGCCAGCACGATGCGACCTTGAACGTGCTGGTGCGGGGCCGCGATGCCCGCGACGCGGAGGTGCGGCTGTGGGAGGCGATGCAGCTGCACTTGCCGTTTCACGAGTTTTACGAATACTTGCAGGCGAAGATCCGGATTTTTCGCGGCGATCTCAC
>PLHN01000058.1 GCA_003139975.1 Acidobacteriaceae bacterium | reverse complement strand
CGCTCGACCGGCAAGCTCCACCTTGGCAACTACGTCGGCGCGCTCGAAAATTGGGTGCGCATGCAGGACGAGTATGAATGTTTCTTCTTCATCGCCGACTGGCACGCCCTGACTACCGACTATGCCGACCCGTCCAAGGTGAAGGAGAATTCGGTCGATGTTTTGCTCGACTGGCTCGCCGCCGGCCTCGATCCCGAAAAGTGCGTGATGTTCATCCAGTCGCATGTGCCCGCGCACGCCGAACTGCACCTCCTGCTTTCTATGATCACGCCGCTCGGTTGGCTCGAGCGCGTGCCTACTTACAAAGAGCAGCGCGAGAACATCAAGGAAAAAGATCTTGGCACCTATGGCTTCCTTGGCTATCCGGTGCTGCAATCGGCTGACATCATGATCTACAAAGCCGACGTTGTTCCGGTCGGCGAAGATCAGGTCGCGCACGTCGAACTAACGAGGGAAATTGCGCGGCGGTTTAACGGCTTCTATGGCGGAAAGCGCGGCGAAGTTTTCCCCGAGCCGAAGTCGCTGCTGACGCCTGCGCCCAAGCTTCCGGGGACAGATGGGCGGAAGATGTCGAAGTCTTACGGCAATACCATCATGCTCACCGATCCCGAGGCCGTGGTCCGCCAGAAGCTGAAGCCGATGGTTACCGATCCGGCGCGCATCCGCCGCACCGATCCCGGCAATCCCGATCTGTGCCCGGTCGGGGACATGCACAAAATATTCAGTTCTGCAGAAACCATGGCCAAGGTCAATGAAGGGTGTCGCTCGGCCGGCATTGGCTGCATTGAGTGCAAGGGCTGGGCTGCCGATGCGCTCGTCAAAATCCTGAGCCCGATGCAGGAGCGCCGCAAAAAATACGAGGACAATCCGCGCCTCGCCTGGGATATTCTGGAAGCAGGCTCCGCTCGCGCCCGCGATGTGGCCGGCGCAACCATGAATGAAGTTCGCGCTGCCATGAGTATGTCGCTCGACTACGAGCCGCCCAAGGGTTCCACAGTGAAGAGTCCCGCGAAGTGACCGATTTGTCCCAACCCGTGCCCGTCGAAGCTGCGCCGGTTGCGCCCGCGGCGGGTATTGCGCCGAAGTCCGCGCAAAAAGACAACGACTTCCCCTTTTCCATCGCGCTCGGCGAAATCTACGAAGGNNCCAAAGACGATGCCAGCGATTTTCCGTTCGCCATCGCGCTCGGGGAAATCTACGAAGGCCCGCTTGACCTGCTGCTCGATCTCATCCGCAAGCAGGACATCGATATCTACGACATCCCGATTGCGAAAATCACGGCGCAATATCTGGCTTACGTCGAGCGTATCCGCGAATTCGACGTGAACGTCGCCTCCGAATTCATCTACATGGCGGCGGTGCTGATCCACATCAAGTCGAAGATGCTCCTGCCGCGGGACCCGCTCGCGCCCGCCGACGCCGTGGATGATCCGCGTAGCGAACTCGTCAATCGCTTGCTGGAGCACGAAAAGTTCAAGTCGGCTGCGCAAATGCTTTTGCAGAAGCAGCAGATTGAGGATGCGGTCCTGACGAATCCCGCGATCCGCGATTTTATCGATGCCGAAGGCACCGAGCCGGAAATCGCCGCCGATGTTATTGATCTGGTCAAAACCTTCCAGCAGATTATCGAGCGCGCCCGCACGCGCCCCATCCTGGAAGTGGACGAGGAGACCGTCACCGTCGGCCAGATGATTCAGTATTTGCACCGCCGCCTGTCGCTCGAAGACCGGCCGATTCGCCTGAAGCAGATGCTGCAAAACATGGGATCGCGCCCGGCGCTGGTGTGCATGTTCCTGGCGCTGCTTGAACTGGTGCGGCTACAGGCCATCCAGGTGAGGCAAGATCACGTGTTCGGCGAAGTGCTGGTCCGCAAGCATTCGCACTTCGACGAAGTGATGACGGAACAGGCCGCGGTAAGAGATGATTGGAAGTGAAAAACACGTCGTTCGCCCTTAATCGTTCGTCGTTGGCGAAAGCCCCTGCGAACTACGATGAGTTGCGAACGACTAACGACGAACGACCAACGACGATTCATGAGCCTTAAACCCCAACTCGAAGCCATCATTTACGCGGCGGAAACTCCCATTTCGCTGGAACAGATCATTCCGCTCGTCAAGGATTCCGTTCTCGCCGAAGCACCGGAGATCGACGCGGTTGAAATCCGCTCGCGCGTCCGCGCCGCCATCGAAGAACTTATCGCCGACTACTCGGCTTCCGCGCACGGCATCGAAGTTCGCCAGGTTGCCGGCGGCTATCGCATGTCCACCAAGCCCGAGCAGCACGATGTGGTGCGCGCTTTCGTCAAGAGCCTCAAGCCGCCTTTCCGCCTCTCGCTGCCCGCGCTTGAGACGCTCGCGGTCATCGCCTACAAGCAGCCCGCCACCGTGCCCGAAATCAGCGAAATCCGCGGCGTCGATTCCGGCGGCGTCATTGCCACGCTGCTTGACCGCAAGCTCATCACGACCGCCGGCCGCAAAGCCGTTATCGGCCGTCCCATCCTCTACAAAACCAGCAAGGAGTTCCTGCTGCGCTTCGGCCTCAAGGACATTCACGAACTGCCGAGCATGGAGGAATTCGAAAAGCTGCTCGCAGAGTCGTTCCAGAGCGATGTGCTGGCGGGGGAAGCTGCGCCGGCTGAAACATCTTCCGATCCTCAGTCGTCAATTCATTTGATCGACAACTCTGAACAAGTCGAGGAAGAAACTGGCGACGCGGAATCGAGCGACGAAAAGGCATCGGACTCCACAGAAGCATCCGAGTCCACCGAGCACGCCGAAGCGCCGGCGAGCGCCGAGCGAGAGTAGCCATGCCTGCCGAGCGCTTACAAAAAATCATCGCCGCTGCCGGTATCGCCTCCCGCCGCAAGGCCGAAGAACTGATCACGGCCGGCCGCGTCCTCGTCAATGGCCAGCCCGCGACTGAACTTGGCACCAAAGCCGATGCCGAGATTGACCACATTCGCGTGGATGGCAAACTGCTCCACGCGCCCGAGCGCTTTTCGTACTACGTTTTGAACAAGCCCAAAGGCTACGTCACTACTGTCAGCGACCCTGAACATCGTCCCACGGTGATGGACCTCGTGAAGGGAATCAAAGGCCGCGTTTATCCGGTAGGCCGCCTCGACTGGGCTAGCGAAGGCTTGCTGCTCCTGACTAACGACGGCGCACTGGCCAACGGCTTGATGAAAGCTGCGTCGCACGTAGCCAAAACCTATGTGGTGAAGGTTGCTGGGCAGCCTGACGAAGGCAAGCTCGACAAGCTCCGCAAGGGCATCTCGATCGCAGAAAAAGGCGGTCGCCGGGTGCGCACCGCTCCGGCGCAGATCAAGCTTATCAAGGAAGGCGACAACCCTTGGCTCGAAGTGATTATCATCGAAGGCCGCAACCGCCAGGTCCGCAAAATGTTTGAAGAAGTCGGCCACCACGTGGAAAAAATCCGTCGGGTGCAATACGGACCGTTGTCGCTCGATGTGCCGCCCGGTGAATTCCGCAGCCTGACGCTGGAAGAAGTTGCGAAATTGAAAGCCGCAGCGTCGGGGTCGAAGCGGCCTGGATCAAAACCGTTCAAGCCACTTAAGAACTCCGACGGTAGCGCCGGCACCGCGCCGGCGGGTCCGCTGGGGACTCGGGCGCGCAAGGCTAAGTAAAATATCGGCCCTACAGCAACGTCTCACTTCTGCCAGGCGTGCAGCCGGGGCATCCAGCGCCGCACGTTGCGACAATACTCTTCGTAATCCGCACCAAACATCCCGGTGAGCGTCGGCTCCTCATAAAGGTGCACGAACAGATCGACTCCGAACACAATGGCCACTGCGATTGCGATCGCCCACCAATTTGCGCGCCCGAAAACAATCCATAGCCCAATCCATCCCGCGATGAAGCCGACGTACATTGGATTTCGCACGTACCGGTAGAATCCCACCACGACCAGCTTTTGCGGTGGAGCAATGGGCGCGGGCGTCCCGTGTCCCGTTCTGCCGAAGTCCCACACGCATCGCATTGCGACCGCAAACCCGAGCACCGATGGCACCGCGGCAATCCATCGCCACGACGCGGTGCGCGCAATGTCAACTTGAAAACCAAGCCACGATGGCAGGAGCCAGAACCATAAGGCAAAGAATCCGCAACCCACGAGCAACGATGCAATCGTCGTGAGCAAGCTTAGATCGCGATCTTCTGGCTGCGCGTCCCCAGCATTTCCGGTTGCCATACGGCCTCTATGACGAAGTATGCGCTGCTGGCAGGTTTGCGGCTAGCTTTTTGCGCTACCTCATCGATTCGGGAATCATCGGCAGGCGCGCCGCGCCATACAATCCCGCGTCGCTTCCAAGCAGGGAGCGCGCGATGATGGTCTTGCGTCCCTTCCCGGGTTCCACAAGCGCCGAAGCGCCGTGGTTGGCCGCGAGAGGATCGGGCGGCGCTGTTGCCGCG
>PLHN01000463.1 GCA_003139975.1 Acidobacteriaceae bacterium | reverse complement strand
AACGAATGCCGCGAGATGGGCATTGCGGTTGAGCCGCCCGATATCGACATCAGCGACGCGAACTTTACGCCGCATGCGGCGGCGATTCGATTCGGGCTGGCGGCGGTGAAAAATGTGGGCGGGAACGCGATTGAGTCGATTGTGGCCGCGCGGAAAAAACTGGGGCGGAAGTTTCGATCTCTCTATGAATTTTGCGAAGAAGTGGATTTGCGGCTGTTGAACAAGCGCGTGCTGGAATCGCTGATCAAGAGCGGCGCGATGGATTGTTTTGGGCGGCGGGCGCAGGTGATGCAGGGACTGGATAAAGCGATCGAGCGCGCGCAAAAGACGCAGAGAGATGCGGAGTCGGGACAGCACGGGCTGTTTGGGGTGTTCGCCGATGAGTCGGCCGATCGCGGCAACGAGGATCTCCCGAATGTGCCCGATTGGGATGAGCAGACTCGACTGGCAGCGGAGAAGGAGATTCTCGGTTTCTACATTACGGGACACCCGTTAGAAAAATACAAAGACAAGCTGGCGGACTTGAACGCGCTGTCGACTGACGATATTGGGGCGCTGACGAAATCGACGGCGAAGGACGAGAACATTACGACGGCGGGTCTGATTTCGGGACTGCGAGTTGCCAAGTCGAAACGCAGCGGGGAATTGTGGGCACAGGCGGCGCTCGAAGATATGTTCGGCAAAGTTGAATTGCTGGTGTTTCCGGAAGCCTACAGGAAGCTGGCTGAGAAAGTGAAACTGGAAGTTCCGGTGCTGGTGCGCGGGGGCGTGCGCATTGAAGAGGGGGCAAGCCCCAAGGTTACGGCCAACGAAATTATTCCGCTGGACGAGGCGCGCGTGCCGCTGCCGAAGGCGATTCGGATTCGCATTCCTCTCGGCAATGCGGAGGATCGGACCGTGGATGAGTTGCATGCTCTCTTCCGCGAGCGGCAAGGGGAAGCGAAGGTATTGTTTGACCTGGAACGGGATGGCGATTTCATGGTGGTGATGGAAGCCGAAGGCTATAATGTGATGCCAGACCGCAATTTCATGGTGCGGGTTGAGGAATTGTGCGGGCGCGGCAGCGTTCGCGTCATTAATTGATCGTTATTCGTCGATCGTTATCGGTCGATCGTCATTCATTTAACCCTGTAACACGCGATGCGACCGATGCGCCGAGCGAAAACAAAGCGGGCGAAACAGCAAGGTACGGTTACGGGACGTCCCGCAGTAGTGAGCGCAGAGCATCCGGCAGTGGCGGGCGCCGACTTCTTACTCTCGATTGTGGAAGAGCATCACACCCGCAGGAATGGGAATGTCATCAAGATGGATTCAGGATTGAAAGCGCGACAGGAGTTGGACAAAATAGCGCAGCAGATTGCACGCCTGGAGTCGCTGGAAGGGCAGGGCGAGGAGACCCGGCGACAGATCCAACAGTTGCACGAGCGCGTCAACGACCTGCGGCGCGAGGTGTCGGCGCCGCTGAACGCGTGGGAGCGGACAAATCTGGCACGGCATCCGCAGCGGCCGTACACGCTCGATTATGTGGAGCGCATTTTCACGGATTGGAGCGAGATTCACGGGGACCGCGGATTCCGGGACGATCCCGCCATTGTATGCGGCATGGCGCGGTTCCACGGCGAGGAAGTGATCGTGATTGGGCAGCAGAAGGCGCGGGACGCAAAGCAGCGTGTGTATCGCAATTTTGGAATGCCGCACCCGGAGGGCTATCGCAAGGCGCTGCGCGTGATGAGGATTGGGGAGAAGTTCGGACGTCCGATTTTAAGTTTTGTGGATACGGACGGCGCTTACCCGGGATTGCACGCAGAAGAGCGCGGGCAGGGCGAGGCGATTGCGCGGAACCTGCTGGAGATGTCGCGGCTGGAAGTGCCGATTATTGCGACCGTGATCGGGGTAGGTGGGAGCGGGGGAGCGCTGGCGATTGCGGTGGCCGACCGCGTGCTGATGATGGAGAACTCGGTGTACTCGGTGATCTCGCCGGAGGGATGCGCGTCGATCATGTGGCGCGATGCCAGCAAGAAAGAACTGGCGGCGGAGGCGATGAAGATCACGGCAAAAGACATGAGCGAATTGGGCTGCATTGACGGTATCATCCCCGAGCCCGCGGGCGGCGCGCACAGCGATCATGCGCGGGCCGCCGAGTTGCTGGACCAGGCGCTGACGCAGCATCTGGCGGAGTTGAAGAAGCTCTCAGTGCGGGATTTGCTGGAGGCGCGGTATCAGAAATTCCGCAAGATGGCGCAATTCTTTCAGGTGGAAGGATAGGGCTGGGAGCGAATCCTCTCGCCGCGGCACCGCGGCTAAACCCTCCGGTTGATTCGAACGCTTACGTGGCCATGAAGGGCCGCTCTTCCACGGTCCCGCAGACGGTACACTGAATGGAAGTCTTCTTCCTCCCGGATTTTCCCTCACAAAACCGCCTTGATTTTCCTCATAGAATCGGCAGATGCAGGCAGGGCTGGACCATAAAATCCAGCGCGTTGATTTGCTCTAATGCTTGCTCGACCAGCGAGGTCGGGCATTCTTCTAAAGTGATCAGAAGCGGCAGGTGCGACTTTGAGGAGTTAGGTTTCTGGAGCACGGAAAGAATATTGATTTCGCTCTTAGCCAGAATCGAGGCCAGGCTGGCGATGATGCCGGGGCGGTCTTTTACCAGGAAGCGCAGGTAGTGTCTGGTGACGAAGTCGGCGGTCACAGCCGGCGATTTCTGGCGTGGGCGGCTCGCGTCTCGGCTGGGCGCCTGTTTGGCGCTAGCTTCCTTGGCCGGCGCGTGCTTGGTCGTATCTTCATTTGTCCGAGCTATGGCGAGAATGTCGGAGACGACCGCGACCGCAGTGGGATGGCCACCGGCGCCGTGGCCGCCGAAAACGGTTTCGCCGCCGTAAATGCCCGTCGCCATGACGAGGTTCTGGCTGCCTTCGACGCGCGCCAGCGGCGAGTTGAGCTGCACGAGCGCGGGCTCGACCGCCGCAAACAGGCGATCGTCTTTCAATTCTGCGCGCGAGATCTGGCGGATCGTGCAACCCAACTGACTGGCATTCTCGAAATCCAGAGCGTCAATCGGGGAGATGGAGCGCGCCACGATGCTGGAGGCGGCAACGTCGCAGTGCAAGGCCACGCGGGCGAGGATGGTGAGCTTGGCGCGGGCGTCAAGGCCGTCGATGTCGTCGGTGGGATCGGCCTCGGCGAAACCGAGCTTCTGGGCTTCGCGCAGAGCGGTGGCGAAGGAAACTCCATTGCTCTCGATCTGGCTGAGGATGTAATTGCAGGTGCCATTGAGGATGCCGTAGATCTTGAACAGTTCATCGCCGGCGAGACCTTGATGCAATCCGGAAATGACGGGCACGCCGCCGGCCACAGATGCGCCGAACTCGATTTGCTGCTGCATTTGCCCGGCAAGCGCGATCAGCTCGGGGCCGCAATGTGCGATGAGCTGCTTGTTGGCGGTGACTACGGATTTGCGCGACGTTAGGGCGCGGCGGACCCAGTCTTCGGTGGGCTGCAGGCCGCCCATGACTTCGACGACGATGTCGGCGTCGGACGAGAGAATGTCGTCGATGTTTTCGGTCCAGACGACGTCGGTGGGAAGCCAGTCGACTTTTTTGCGGGCGACATTGCGATTGAGGATGTGCGTGAGGCGCAGATGGGTGTTGCGGCGCTCGACCAGAATTTTGGCGACGGAGCTGCCGACGGTTCCGAAGCCGATGAGAGCGACTTTGCAAGGTTTGTCGGCTGCGCCGACGTTTCGGGTTAGCGCCTTATTGGACGAACCAGGTTTTGAACTTGGAGGCATTCTTCTCTCTATGAGCCAGGTTTATAACCAGTCTATTATCCCATCGATAGTGCAGCCCGGAGTAGATTGGCCCGAACCAAAGTAAAGTGGTCGGGAAGGGTTCCGGTTATTCTTCAATACCACCTGGGCTTGCGCCGCTCTGCCGCTGCCGACCCCTAGTTAACTGTTTTGGGACTCATGATGTCGTGTGTTAGCCCGCTCGACGCGGCGTTATAATAAACATTGCGATTTTCCACTCCTGAAACTGCCGGGTCACGGGGTTTGCCCGGCCAAAAAGGGTTGCACGTTTAAAACAAGAAAGGTATAGGGAATGGCCTCTACCGATGTAGTGCCCCGGGAATCATCCGGTCAACTGGGGCAGCGACGCGTTGTTAATGACATGACGATTCAGGTTGCGACCGTGAACGGGTCGGGGTCGCAGAGCTCAAACACAGTCCTTCTGCGCAGCATTTTCCAGATGGGCGTGCCGATTTCGGGCAAGAACCTCTTCCCTTCCAACATTGCCGGGCTGCCGACGTGGTTCACGATTCGGGCCAATAAAGACGGGTACATCGGACGCAAGAAGGAAATCGACCTGCTGATCGCTATGAACGCGGAAACGGCGCAGGAAGACGTGAAGACGCTCGCGCCCGGAGCTAGCGTGCTTTATGACGAACCCCTGGCGCTCGACAAATTGCGCGACGATCTAACTTTTTATTCCGTGCCCTACGACAAGCTGGTGGCGGCGGTGTGCACGGAAGCCAAGCTGCGCAAGCTCATCAAAAACATGATCTACGTGGGCGTCGCCGCGCAGTTGCTGGAAATCGACTTTGCGGAAGTGGAGAAGGCGATCCGCAAGCAGTTTGCGACGAAAGCGAAGGCCGCTGCCCTGAACCTGGCTGCGGCGAAGGCGGGACACGATTACGCGGCCGCCAATTTGAAGAAACGCGATCCCTTCCACATCCAGCGGATGGATAAGACAAAAGGCATGATCATTATCGACGGCAATTCCGCCGCTGCGATGGGATGCATGTTTGCGGGATGTACCGTGGTCACATGGTACCCGATCACGCCGTCGTCCTCGCTGGTGGAGACGATGATCGAGTACATGAAGGAATACCGCGTTGGGCCGGACGGGAAAGCGACTTTTGCCATTGTGCAGGCCGAGGATGAACTGGCCGCAATCGGCATGGTGATTGGCGCCGGCTGGGCAGGGGCGCGCTCCATGACGGCGACGGCGGGGCCCGGCATTTCGCTGATGGCGGAGTTCACCGGGCTGGCCTATTACGTCGAGGTTCCCGCGGTAATCTGGAATATTCAGCGGGTGGGGCCGTCGACCGGGCTGCCTACGCGTACTGCGCAAAGCGACGTGATCTCAACCGCGTTCCTGAGCCACGGCGACACCAAGCACATTCTGCTGTTCCCGGATTCGGTGAGCGAGTGCTTCACCATGGCGCAGGATGCGTTCGATCTGGCGGAGCGGTTTCAGACTCCGGTGTTTGTCATGTCGGATCTGGATCTGGGCATGAACAACTGGATGTCGGACCCGTTTCCATATCCTGAGAAACCGATTGAGCGCGGCAAGGTGCTGAGCAAAGAAGATCTGCAGAAGCTCGGCGGATTTGCCCGGTACAAGGATGTGGATGGCGACGGTGTGGGCTACCGGACGCTGCCGGGCACAGATCATCCCGCGGCGGCTTACTTTGCGCGCGGCAGCGGACATAACGAGAAAGGGCAATACAGCGAGCGGCCCGACGATTTCGAGCGCAACATGGAGCGCATCAACAAGAAGTTCGAGACCGCGCGCTCGTTTGTGCCGCGACCGGAGACGGCGGGCAGCGGGAAGGCGAAGGTTGGCATTCTGGCCTATGGAACTTCGCACTGGGCGATCATTGAAGCGCGCGATCAATTAGCAAAGGAATACAAACTTGAAACGGATTATTTGCGCGTGCGTGCGTATCCGTTTACGCGCGAAGTGCACGAGTTTATTGAAAAACACGATCGCATCTATGTAGTGGAGCAGAACCGCGACGCGCAGATGGCCAGCTTGCTGAAGCTCGACATCAAGGCGGAGCTGACGCCGCGGCTGCGTTCGATTTGCCATATTCATGGATTGCCGATTGACGCGCGCTCGGTGACCGACGAACTGATGATGATGGAGGGAAAGTAAATGGGGACCACACCGACAACGCCGAGCTCAACTCCGGCTCCCAAGACGAATCGCATCGGACTGCAAGTGGTGGACTACCGCGGCGGGAAGACGACACTGTGCGCGGGCTGCGGACACAACGCAATCTCGGAGCGGATCATCGACGCGATGTATGAGATGGGTGTGCCGCCGGAGCGCGTGGCGAAGTTCAGCGGGATCGGATGCTCGTCGAAAAGTCCGGCATATTTTATGAACCGGTCGCACAGCTTTAACTCGGTGCACGGACGCATGCCGGCAGTAGCGACAGGCGCGATGCTGGCGAACAAGAATCTGATTGCTCTGGGCGTGACCGGCGACGGCGACACGGTTTCAATCGGCGCGGGACAGTTCATGCACCTGATGCGGCGGAATCTGCCGATTATTTACATTCTCGAAGACAACGGAGTGTATGGGCTGACGAAGGGGCAGTTCTCGGCGACGGCGGATCTGGGCTCAACGCTAAAGAGCGGTGTCATCAACGACCTTCCGCCGGTCGATACCTGTTCGTTGGCGATTCAGCTGGGCGCGACGTTTGTGGGCCGGTCGTTTTCAGGAGACAAGAAGCAACTCAGCAGCATGATGAAGGCAGCGATCGCGCATAAGGGCACGGTGATGCTCGACGTGGTTTCGCCATGCGTGACCTTTAACGATCACGAGGGCTCGACGAAATCGTACAAATACATGCAGGCGCATGAAGAGCCGCTGCACGAGGTGAGTTTTGTGCCGGCGTTTGAAGAGATTAATGTCGACTACGATCCGGGGACGACGTTTGAAGTAACGATGCACGACGGATCGAGCCTGCGGCTGCGCAAGCTGGAAGAAGAGTACGATCCGACGGACAAGATCAAAGCGGTACAGCGTCTGATGGAGTCGCACGCGAAAGGCGAAGTGCTGACCGGGGTTTTCTACATCAACTCGAAGGCGCCGACGTTCATTGACATGCTGAACGTGACGGATGAGCCGCTGGCCACGCTGCCGGAATCGGTGACGCGGCCGGGGCGGGAAGCGCTGGCGAAGTGCATGGAAGAGCTGCGGTAGGGCTTCGCGACCGATACTTAAATGTGAGCCGGTCCCCGTTCGGGACCGGCTCAAGTTGTTTGCGGCTACTTCAGAGCTGTTCTGCTGAACAGCTTCCGAGCTTGCGCTCGGCTGGGAC
>PLHN01000250.1 GCA_003139975.1 Acidobacteriaceae bacterium | reverse complement strand
GCGGCTTTGGCGGTTTCGAGGGTGCCTACGGGATTCATATGTCCATCTCCTGACGATCAAAAGCCGTCTGCAGTAGTAAGTCGTTTGGTGGCTGCGAGCTTCGAGCCACGAGCTACGAGCGAACTTTCGATTAATGCCGCGTTCACACGAGCAAGTCATCTCTTGTGCATTCCACAAAGACGGGGCAAGCCCCGTCTCTACTGGAGCAGGTCACGGGCCGCTTGCGCCACTGCGTCGGCGCTGAAGCCGAATTTTTTTTGCAAATCTTTCAGCGGCGCTGAGGCCCCGAAACTTCTCATGCCGATGATTCGGCCTTTCAGTCCTGTGTATCGCTCCCATCCGAGTGTCGCGGCTTGCTCTACGGAGACTCGTGCCGTGACTTCGGGTGGAAGGACTTGATCGCGGTAGCTTTGATCCTGATGGTCGAATAAATCCCACGACGGAAGGCTGACGACGCGGGCACGAATGCCTTCGGCTTTGAGTTTCTCGTAGGCATCGACGCACAGATAGATTTCGCTGCCAGTAGCGATAAGAATTACCTGCGGCTTACCGCCTTCAGCCTCGGCCAGGATGTAGCCGCCACGGGCCAGGCCCGCGGCCGACGCGTATTTTGTGCGATCCAGAGTCGGCGCCGCCTGACGCGTCAAAATGAGCGCGACCGGCTCTTTTTTCAACTTCATGATCACTTTCCACGCTTCGACGACTTCGTTGGCGTCGGCGGGGCGGAGGGTCATCAGGCCGGGAACCGCGCGCAACGTGGGAAGTTGCTCGATGGGCTGGTGTGTCGGCCCGTCTTCGCCCACGCCGATGGAGTCGTGCGTGNNTCGCGGATGCCGAAGTGGAAGTTGCGGGCGTTGTATTGCCCAGCTTCGAAGTCACCAGCGCCATCGAAGGTGAGGCGCGTTTTTGTCGAGGGATAGAGATCAGCGGAGCCGCCCATTAGCCAGGGGTCGTTCTTGGCGATGGCGTTGAGAACCTTGGAAGACGATTCGCGCGTCGCCAACCCCTTAGCGTCGGCGGCGAAAGTGGGCAGTTCCTTATCCCATCCGTCGGGGAGTTCGCGCTTTTGCATCAGGGCAAATTGGGCGGCCAAGTCGGGATATTGCTCAGCATATTTCTTGAAAAGCGCGTGCCATGCGGTGCTCAATTGGCGCCCGCGCGTGCCCATGACGTCGCGGAAGTTTTCGCGGACTCCGTCGGGGACGAGGAACTTGGCATCTTCGGGCCAGCCATAGTTACGCTTGGTCAGTTTGACTTCTTCTTCGCCGAGCGGCTCGCCGTGTGCCTCTTTTGTGTCCTGGCGGTGGGGCGAGCCGAAGCCGATATGGCTATTAACGATAATCAGCTTGGGGCGATCGGTAACAGCGAGCGCTTGGCGAAATGCATATGCGAGGGCGTCGAGGTCGTTGGCATCGAGGACGTGCGTAACATCCCAGCCATAAGCTTTGAAGCGAGCGCCGACGTCTTCATCGAAAGCCAGATTGGTCTTGCCCTCAATCGTGATCTGGTTGTTGTCGTAGATCCAGCAGAGATTTGAAAGTCTCAAATGCCCCGCGACCGACGCCGCCTCGGAGGAGATTCCTTCCATCATGTCGCCGTCGCCGCAGAAGACCCACATGTTGTAATTGAACAGCTCAAACCCAGGACGATTGAAATGACCGGCGAGCCAACGCCCGGCAATGGCCATGCCTACGCTGTTGGCGACTCCTTGACCTAGCGGGCCGGTGGTGGTTTCGACACCTGTGGTCAGTCCGTATTCGGGATGGCCGGGAGTTTTGCTGTCGATCTGGCGGAAACTCTTGATGTCGTCGAGAGAAACGGCTTGAGAAGAGAGGATTTCGCCAGCGGAGCTCACTTCGCGCACGCCCGCCAAATGGAGAAGAGAATAAAGAAGCATCGAAGCATGGCCGTTCGAGAGCACGAAGCGGTCACGGTTGGGCCAGTGCGGATCTTCCGGGTCGAAGCGCAGAAACTGCTGCCAGAGGCAGTAGGCGACCGGAGCGAGCCCCATGGGTGCTCCCGGGTGGCCGGAGTTGGCTTTTTGCACGGCATCGATGCTGAGCGTGCGAATCGTGTTGATGGACAACTGATCGAGCTGTTTTCCGGTGACTACCGCCTGGTCACTGACCGCCATCCATGCGCTCCTTCGATGTAGTTTGCGCAGCTTTCTATTTAGATGAAGACCGCCCCGATTCGATGCGCTCTGAGCGGAGTAGTTTCGCTGAAGTTTTTCTTTGTCGGTTTACCGGGATTCAAAATCGCAAATCACGCTCGATTTTACACTGTTGGGAACGAGTGTGACGGGCGGAAGGGCCTAGGTGAGATAGAGCTTGGCTTGGGTAATCCGGTGCTGAAGAGTGGAGGCAAGCTGGTCAACCTCGGTTGCCGACAGATTCATTACCTCGGGCTCAAGGATTGGAAGGCGGTTGCTTCCTACGGCGTCGCGCCGGACCTGGATCAGCAGGGCCTGCAGCGCCTGTGGATCGTATTTTTGCGGGGTCAAGCGGATCAGTTCCTGCAGGGCGGAGCCAATCGAAAGGCGTTCGCGATAGGGGCGATCGCTGGTCATGGCGTCGAAGCTGTCAGCCAGCGCAATGATGCGGACTGCCTGTGGTGTCTCGTCTCCATGCAAGCCATCCGGGTAGCCCGAACCATCGCCGCGCTCATGATGCCAGCGGACGATCTCGGGAATTTGCGGCCACGGAAATTGGACGTGGCTGACAATTTGATGGCCGACAACCGTATGGTCGCGCATGAGGCGCGACTCCTCGGGATCGAGCGAGGATGTCTTGGCGAACAGACGCGTATCGACCGCGACCTTGCCGATGTCGTGCAGGTAGCCGGCAGAGCGCAACGCGGCGACTTCGTTGGGATCCATGCTGAGGGCTTCTCCGATGGCTTGCGCATAGCGGCCTACGCGCAGCGAATGGCCGTGAATGTTGACGTGCTTCACGTCGATGGCGGTGGCGAAAGCTTCCAGCGCGTTATCGTAGAAACCGTGCAGCGAGGCCAGAAGGCGAAGATTCTCGGATATGCGTTGCGCCAGGGTCTGGCCGAGATTGTGATTCTGAATCGCCAGCGCCACGTAGTTGCCGATCATTTCGAAGGCGTCGAGGGCGTCTTCTTCGTAAAGAGCATCTCCGGGACGGCGGCCGAGCGCGATTGCTCCCACCAACTTGCCGCGCACCTTCAAAGGGCAGAGGCACTTGAACAACTCCGGCGCCACATTGCCGTTCGAACTGAGAAAGACGTCGATGGTGGAGCTATTCAGCAGAATCGGGCCAACGGCGGCGCTGAGCGTATGAACGTGACGCGGCAGGAGTGGAATGATGGCGGGCTCGGGCAAAAGCGCGAAGCCCTGCGCATCGAGCGAGGTTAGCATGGAGGGCCGCTCGCCGAAAGAAAACAGCGCTCCCTCGCGGGCGCCAGACGCCTCCATGACAGCAGTCAGCATGGCGCGCGCGGTGTGCCGGAAGTCGCGGTCCGCCGTCAGTTCCGGCCCCAAGTCCGCAAGGGCCTCAACTGTGCGCAGAAGCTTTCTAAGATTGGTCGCCTGCAATACCTCGTGCGGAAGTTCTTGCGAGACACCAGAGCGTACCTAGCGTAGCACCAGCGTGGTTGCCTGATTGTTAGTTAGTTTGGTGCTCGAATTCCAGCACGGAAGCAACCGGACAAAGGCAGTTCACTTCTCCCCGGTGGTCGCCCACGACGACCGTCGCGAGTTGAGGCCAAAGCGTCTTAGCGTTTGTGTTCTTCCGCTTGTTCGAAAGAGTGCGAACTCGCTGAGTTACCTTGACAGTCGTGGGAAGTTGGCTCATACTTCGGCAAAATTACTTGCGCGCCAATCGTGCTTTTGCCGGTGTTCCCAGCCTGCCGGTAATTCGTTTGAGTGAGAATAACCCTTGGCTGTACCGCCATCAGAGCCGGTTCCTTCGAGGAAAGTGCTGAGCAATGCCGGGCACGATTTCGGGAAGGGAACCACGGCGTTTCAATCCGCGAATCGCGAAGAAATGATGCTGCTCGCTTCTTTGAAGGACTTGATTTCTTCGGGAGAGCACCGGTTAGACGCGATGCTGGCCGCAATTGCCAGTGCCGCGCGGCGTTTGACGGGCGCGTCGGGATCGGCAATCGCGATGTGGAAGGACGGCGTGATGGTGTGCCGGGCGCGCAGCGGCGAGACGGCTCCCGCGCTGGGCGCGGAATTGAACGCGGAGACTGGAATCTCCGGCGAGTGCCTGCGCACCGGGGCGGTGCAGCATTGCCCCGACACAGAAAAGAATCCTCTGGTGAATGTGGAAGTTTGCCGCGGGCTGGGATTGCGCTCGATGGTCGTGCTGCCGATTCGTGGATGGCACGCAATCAACGGGATTCTGGAAGTGTTTGGCACCGAACCGGCGGCGTTCTCGGAGCATCAGGTCGCCCTACTCGTGCAACTGGCGGCGCTGGCGGAGCGAGCGCGCGCTTTGCAACCGCACGGCGCATCGCAGGTCGTGCCCAAGGATCCGGACGAGAAGCCGTTGCCGACGGGGCTGTTGCGCGCCTCCGATCGTGTCCGCGATCTAGCTTTGGCGGTCGTAGGCCGCCGATCGGGGCGATTTATTCTAGGCGCCCTTGGTGTGGCCGCCATCGTGTTGGTTTCCCTGGCTATTTGGCTGGGATGGCGCGGCGCTAATCAGAACGATAGCAAGGCGCACGCGGCGCCGCGGTCTTCCGTTGCCGCTACCGTGACAGCCCGGCAGGCGCATCTTCCAGATAACGACCCTGTCTGGAAACCAAATCCGGGGGGCGAAACGTTGTTCGCATCCAACGGCAAAGCCACCGCAGGATCGGCAGTGCGATTCGCCTCTAAGACGGACGTGATTGATGTGAACGTCGGCGGACGGAAAGCGGAGCCTGGGAACCCGGTTTCGAGTGCTGCTGCGGCCGATGTTACTCTCCAGAACAAAAGTTTGGAGGCAGGTGCGAACGCGAATGCGCCCGCAGCTCCGCCCGAGGCAGAGAGTGCTTCTCTTGAGCCTCCTTCGATTTCCTCGCAGCCGGCCGATTCCTCCGCACTGAACGGGGTTCTTGAGGGAAGCGTCTCGGTGCCTGAGCTGTCGGCTCCAGTTTCGCAGGGCGTTTCCGGCGGGCGGCTCCTGCACGAGGTTAAGCCCATCTATCCGGCCCAAGCCCAAAATATGCGCATCGAGGGGGCGGTTGTAGTGGAAACAACGGTGCGGGAGGATGGAACCGTCGGCGACGTCAAAGTTGTGGAAGGCCCGCCCCTGCTCGCGGAAGCTGTCGTGGATGCGGTGAAGAATTGGCGCTACCAACCAACCCTATTGGATGGCAGGCCGACCAGGGTAGAGAGGAAAATCACCATCAAGTTCAGGTTGCAGCCGACTTCACACTGACCTACACGCCCACCGGGAATGGTTTGGTGTGAGATTCCGAGCTGACCGACAATCCCGCCAGCCGCCCTTGCAGCAGCGACATCAGGCCGGTGCACCAGTAGCCAAGCACGAATAGAAGAAGGAACGGGACGGTAAAGTAATTTTCGTTGTCGATGGCGTAATAGACGGTCAGCGCGAAATAACATCCGATCGCCAGTTCAATCCACGGGACCCATTTCAAGCGCTTGCGATACTTATTGGCGCGGACTTTGTCTTTTTTGGTCTCGACGCGGTACTTGGGAGTGCGCACGAAAGAGGTTTCCCTGCCGACAAGCGCTTCGAGCACGGCGCGCGTGTTGGTGATGGTCAAGCCGATGCCGAGCGCCATCAGGAGCGGAAGAAACAGAAGGGAGCGCATCCACGTTTTCGGGAAAAGTTCCTTCTGCGAAACCAGGTAGAAGCTGGAAATCGAAAACGTCGATGCCATGAACAGGGGCAGGTCAATGTAGAGCATCTGAAACCAGCCCTGGTAGAAGCGGATGATCATCGCGGGCAGGAGCAGAACCGAAAGAACGATCATCAGCGGATAGCTCATATTCGCGGTGAGGTGATACCAGGCTTCAATCTTCTGGTGCCGCGAGACATCGCTCTTAAGAATCTTGGGAAGAATCTTCTTCGAGACCTGGATCAAGCCTTTCGCCCAGCGCGCCTGCTGCGTCTTGAAGGCCGTCATTTCTACCGGCAGCTCGGCCGGGCATTCCACATCCTGCAGGTAGAGGAATTTCCAGCCCTTGAGTTGCGCGCGATAGGAAAGATCGGTGTCTTCGGTGAGTGTATCGTGCTCCCAGCCGCCCGCTTCCTCGATAGCCTGGCGACGCCACATTCCTGCCGTGCCGTTGAAGTTGAAAAAGACGCCGCTGCGGGCGCGGCCGGAATGTTCGAGAACAAAGTGGCCGTCGAGCAGGATGGCTTCGACCTCGGTTAGCAGCGAATAGTTGCGGTTGATGTGCGTCCAGCGGGTTTGCACCATGCCGACTTTCGGGTCGGTGAAGTGGTGGATGCACTTGAGCAGGAAATCGGAGTAGGGGACGAAATCGGCATCGAAAATGGCAACGAACTCGCCTGTGGCCGATTTGAGGCCCGCTTCGAGCGCGCCCGCTTTAAAGCCTTCGCGATTGTCGCGGTGAAGATAGACGACAGGATAGCCGGCCGCGGCATAGCGTTCCACCAGCAGGCGCGCGACCTCGGTAGTTTCGTCGGTCGAGTCGTCGAGCAACTGGATGTCGAGTTTCTCCCGCGGATAGTCAAGGCGGCACACGGCATCGAGCAGGCGGTCGACGACGTACTGCTCGTTAAAGATCGGCAGTTGCACGGTGACTCGCGGCAGATCGTCGAAAAAGCCCGGCGGGTCGGTCGTCTTATTTTTTCGCTTCTTGTAATAAAGATAGACGAGCCAATAGCGATGCCCGCCATACCCCGCCAGGATGATCAGCACAATGAAGTACGGAATCAGCAGCGCCAGGTCGAAGGCGTTGACTTGATAGAGGCCCTGGAAAGTCTTGTCGAGAAAGTGCTGCCGAAAGTAGGGGCCCAAGCCTTTGGAGGCAAGAATCACCGCCAGCGCGGAGGGTTGGAATGGCAGGGCCATGAACTCCAGGGAAAAGACCGCAGACAGAGCATTGTAACTGATGAGAGTGCGGGTTTAACGCCGAATTCAGTTCAGAAAATACTGTCGGTAGAGCGTGTCGCGCTGCGCTGGACGGAAGCCCGCATCGCGAATGATCCGCCGCAACTCTTCCTCAGTCGTGCAGTTGGTGACGCCGGCGGCGCGCACGACGTTTTCTTCGAGCATCACCGAGCCCACGTCGTTTCCGCCAAAGCGCAGACCCATCTGGCAGACCTTCAACCCCTGGGTTACCCAACTGGCCTGAACGTTCTGAAAATTCGAGAGATACAGGCGCGAGATGGCGAGCACTTTCAGATATTCGACGGCGGTGGCTTCGTCCCATTTGCGGCCGCCGAGGGCGGTATTGGCGGGCTGGAAACTCCATGGAATAAAGGCAGTGAAGCCGCCAGTTTCTTCCTGCAAACGATAGACAGCGTCGAAATGATTGACGCGATGTTCAAACGATTCGCCGACTCCGAACATCATGGTCGCGGTGGTGCGCATGCCGAGCTGGTGCGCAGTGCGATGGACGAGCAGCCAGTCTTCGGTGAGGCACTTAAGCCGCGCAACTTTGTGACGCACTTCGTCATCGAGAATTTCGGCGCCCCCGCCGGGGATGGAATCGAGTCCGGCATCGCGCAGACGCGCGATCGTGTCGCGCACGCTCAGGTCGCTGTATTCGGCAATGGCAAGGATCTCCGACGCCGAATAGCAGTGCAGATGAACTTTCGGGAAGCGCTGCCTGATACCGCGCAGCATCTTTTCGTGCCAATCGATTTTGAGATCGGGATGCAGTCCTCCCTGCATAAGCACGCCGGTGCCGCCGAGTTCAACGGTTTCGCGAATCTTCTCGTAGATCGTGTCGAAGTCGAGGATATAGCCCTCTTTCGACGCCGGTCCCTTGAGCGGGCGATAGAAGGCGCAGAAGGTGCAATATTCCGTGCAGAAGTTCGTGTAATTAATGTTGCGGTCAATGATGTAGGTTACGACGCCTTCGGGATGCAGGCGGCGCCGCACGGCGTCAGCCTCCATGCCGATGCCGATCAGGTCATCGGACTGGAACATCTCGAGCGCTTGCTGCTTGGTCAGGGACATTCTTTACCCCACGGTAAGGGATATTTTAGCTGGTACGGGGCGCCTGCGGCGAATTCTTCACGGCGCGGGTTGATCGATTTTCTCGCTGGCTGTCCTCACTCGCCCGGGACTGGTCCCGCGCCTGCGCCAGTATTCGTATAAGCCGAACACTCCCCCAATCACGGAAAGAGCGACCAGGATGATCAGAGCCGGCGCGTAGTATCGCGCAAAGAAACTGACAATGTGCCGCCCGTAATGCTCCCCGAGATAGGCAAGGATCACGTAGCGAGCGCCACGGCCAACCGAAAGCGCGGCCAGGAATTTTTTCGTTGGGTATTGCAGCGCACCCGCGGCCAGCAGCATGGGCACAATGGGAAAAGGTGGCGGCAATAACGCCGGGATCGCGACCGATGCGAATCCCCATCTCTCAAAAATGGCGCAAACCTTGTCAACCTTCTTTTGCGGAAAGCGCTTCTCCAGCGCGGCTTTTCCGGTTTTGCGGGCCATGCGATAGGTGCTGTATCCGCCCAGGACCGAGCCCACCGTCGCCATCACCGCGTAATAAATCCATGGTTCTCGATGATGAGCCGCGAGCAAAATCGTGACCAGGTCCGTGCTGCCGGGCAGAGGAATCACCGAATTATCAATCAGGCCAAGCAGGATAAGGCTAGGCCCACCGAGATGGATCAACCACCGCAGCGTGTGTTTCTTCGTGGCAAAAACGGCGAGAATGGCGAGTCGCACACTCGTTAGAGGCAGAATCTGCGGCGTGCGATGCAAAGAGGATCGTCTTTGCGAGCCGATGCGAAGTAAAGCCTTGCCAGTTTCCTCAGAGGAAGCGGATCTCAGGGGGTTGTGGGAGCGCCCCGACTTCCGCGCCATAGCGATAAAACAGCGCCAGCCCTTCGAGACACGGCGGATCGAGATAATAATGGATATTGCGAACAAGATAGGTCCGAACCGATTCGACAGACAGGTTCAGCCGCGGCGCCCAATCCTGCGCAATGGCTTCAAGATTTTCTGAGTGCAGGCCATGATCCCGCGAAGTTTGGAACACTCGGGCAATCGCCCGCGCATCGCGCCCGGCGAGCGCCTGCTGCCGAATCGCCCAAAACGCGAAGACAAATGATTTCCCCGCGCAACGGATCCACTCCTCGGCCAAATCGAGCGTGACGAACCGGCTGCGATCGACCTGGAGAGCGGGATCGCCGATCAGGAGCGCAGCGTCGCAACTACCGAGCATTAAATCCAGATTCGGGGCCATGGCGGAGTACTCGCGCGCTCCGCCCAGCCATTTCGCGAACAGAATTTTGGTCAATGCCACCGACGTCATCGACGATGTATCGAGAGCCACTGTGTTCACTTGCCCAATCGGCATTTTGCTGACAAGGAGTATGGACCGCACCGCCCGCCGCGCCGCGATAGCAACGTCGGGAATGATGGCCAGATCAGGGACCGTTGTATAGGCCGCGGCGGGAACAATTCCGATATCGGCCGTGCCCTCGCCGAGCGCCCGCGCGCAGGCCGAAGGAATGGTGTAGGAAATTTCAAAATCGGCGGCAGCCCCGCTTTGCCCGGAACCCCCATGCTCGAAGTCCCACATCAGCGGGGCGGTATTGAGATAGGAAATGGCCGAGATCTTTAGCCTGCTCATCACGTTGCGAATTCTACCAAAAGCAATGTGCGCGCCATCATTGACACGGCGCCAAGGCAAAGCTAGCGTCACGACAATGGCGACAAAAGCCGCAACCAGCGCAAACTCTGCTTCGCGCGACGCCACGTACTGGATGGCACTCGCGCTCACCGATGGATTAGGGCCTTCGCGCATCCGCAAATTGGTGGCGCACTTTGGCGCCGCGGAGCGAATTTTCCAGGCCAGCCTAACCGAACTGGAAGCCACCGGCATGCGCGCAGTCTCGGCGCAAGCGCTGGCCACCGGCAAGTCGATGGAACTGGCGCAGGAAGAGCTGGCGAAAGCGGCCGGCGCAAAAGCGCGAATTATTTCGCTCAGCGACTCGGAATACCCGCCGCGCCTGAAGGAAATCTACGATCCGCCGGTGATTCTTTTTGTGAAGGGAAGCGTGGAATTGTTGTCGCAGCCGGGCATTGCGATGGTCGGAACGCGCCATCCAACACCCTATGGCACGGGGATGGCCGAGCGGCTGGCGACGGACCTGGCGGCGCGCGGGCTCGTAATTATCAGCGGGTTGGCGCGCGGAATTGACACGGCTTCGCATCGCGGCGCCATCGCCGCCAAGGGGAAAACCATCGCCGTCCTGGGCACCGGAATTGACGTCGTCTACCCGAAGGAGAACACGCGTCTTGCCGAACAGATCCTCGCACTCGGCGGCGCGTTGATTTCCGAATTTCCGATGGGCACTTCGCCGACGCCGCAAAACTTTCCCATCCGCAACCGCATCATCAGCGGCATGTCGGTCGGCGTGCTGGTAGTGGAGGCAGCGGAATACAGTGGCACGCGCATCACCTCGCGCTGCGCGCTGGAGCAGAACCGCGATGTCTATGCGGTTCCCGGCAACGTGACCAACAAGAATTCCTGGGGACCGAACACGCTGATCAAGCAGGGCGCGAAGCTGGTGGCCACGTGGGAAGACGTTTGGGAAGAGCTTCCGACAGACGTGCAAGCGGCCCTCAGCTCCATGCAGGTTGAATCCCCGCAGCCCGCGAACGCATCTCTATTCCCGGACGACGTTCGATCGCCGCACGAACAGAAGATCCTCAAGCTGCTGAAAGCCGATCAGTCCACCCAGATTGACGAACTAGTAGAAATGCTCGAAAACGAAATGTCCTCCTCGGAAATCTTTGCCGCCCTGTTCGAATTGGAGCTGAACGGGAAGGTGCGGCAACTGGCGGGGAAGAATTTTGTGAAGGCGTTCTAGGTAAAGCTGTCAGCTATCAGCTCTTAGCTTTCAGTTACCGCACGGTGGTGCAGCATGCAGAGTTTCCGCAATCTTCGAGTCTGGGAAAGGTCGCACAAGCTGACTCTTGATGTCTACGCGTCCAGCAAGGCTTTTCCTAGAGATGAAATATTTGGTCTGACGAGACAGATGAGGCGCGCCTCAGCATCGATAGGAATGAATATCGCTGAGGGCTGCTGCCGTAAAGGTGATGCAGAAATGTCTCGGTTTCTGCAGATAGCGATGGGGTCGGCAAGCGAGCTGGAGTACCAACTTCTTCTCGCCCACGACCTCGACTACCTGCGCAATCCGGGCTACGAGCGTCTGGCAATACAGGTGGTTGAGGTGAAAACAATGCTGTCATCCCTGTTGCAGAAAGTGAAGGCGGTTAACTGACAGCTGACAGCTGAGAGCGACAGCAATCGGCCACACAGTTGTTGCTTCCCCCGCATTCGTGCTAGCTTCAAATCCAATACCCGCAAACTGAGGGAACATTGTCCAAAGGTCTAGTGATTGTCGAATCGCCCGCGAAGGCGAAAACGATTCAAAAATATCTCGGCAAGGGATTCACCGTCGATGCCTCGTTCGGCCACGTGAAAGACCTGCC
>PLHN01000219.1 GCA_003139975.1 Acidobacteriaceae bacterium | reverse complement strand
AAGCCATATCGCGTTCCCACCGAGACCACCACCTGGGCCGGAACCACGATCTTGATTGCGTCGGTCAACCGAAAAGTGAGGGTCCCCATTTCACCTACGGTCAATTCGCGGCCGACGAAGGCTCCGATGCCACTCTCGCTCAGGTCTCTTACCCAGCCTTCTGTTGTCGTCCCGTTCTTCATCTGGATTGCCACGCGGGTTTCGAACTGATAGCGCGGAGCAATCCGGGAGGTTGATTCAGTGTGTCGGTCCGAGGCGCGCGTCATTTGTTCTTTGAGTAAGGTTATGCCAAGTAACTGCGAGTCACGTCCCTGCAGGTTTGCTCTAATGCTATGTCCCCACGAAGCAAACATCGATCCTAGCAGAAAAACCAAAAGGCTAAGGAAGCCGGCGACTCTGCCCCAAGGCTGAATTCTGAATCGGAAAATGGTGCGGCAATACTACTAACTACTTATCGAGCACTCGCGCAGTGATGTGAGTCACGCATGTGTGTGACCAACATAGGGCCACGCCGCTGGCCGCTAATATCAGTTCGCCTTGCGGTAGGCCTCGAGAAACTCGGTCAAACTCGGCTGCTGCGCTTTTTTGTAAGCGACGCAGACGTCGATCCCTTCGAGCATTTCGGCCAGAGTTCGAGGTCCGCCCTTATATTTGGTTGACCTCCCCTCGAAGAAAGCCTCGGCATCGTGGCGATGTTGCGCGTCGCAAAAGTTGTCCGCTACAAAGGGTAAGAATGCCCCCCAATCTGCGGGGAACCTGGCGATGAGCGCGTCCCAGTTCTGCTTTACGAAGTCGTAGCCGAGTTCACGAGACCCAGGCAGGTTGTGGGCGGCCGCAAGAATCGTAATCGATTGCTGGGGCTGGAATTCCTCCGACAAGAGGATCGACAAAGCTTTCTGCGTGATCTCGGGCTGCGGAAACAACCCCAAGGCATGGAGCAGGTTTTGCTGGATATTCTCGTCTTTCTCCTGTTTCGCCGCCGCCCGGAGGCGATCGAAGAGAGCCTGGTCGCCGTGGCGCGCGGCGGTGTCGAGAACGGAAGCCAACATGTCGGGAGGGACGGCCTTAGGGTCGTCCAGCCAAGCGAGGGCAAGAGATTTCGCCTGCGCAATCAGCTCCGAATCCTGGGCTTGATTGGCAACGACATCGAGAAGTTGTGGCCGGAGAAGACGATCATCCTCGCTCTCTCCGGGTTTGGCCTTCCAGCCGAGCTCGCGGGCTCGCTGTCCGTACAGATCTTCGAGGTATCGGCGGTGCTGCGAAACAAGATCGGACGGAACCAGATTGCCTTTGGGATCGGTGGTGACATCCATGGTCTTGACGACCACACGCCGGGAGGAATCACGGGCGAGATCAGGGACGAGAGCCAGTGCCGTACCGAGCGGCAGCTTGCCGCTTGTTGTCAGGGCCGATAAGTCGCCGATCAGCGCCACTTTCTCGCGCCCCGAGAGTACCCGCGCATCATCCTTAAGGAGGTTGCCCAGCAGCCCGCGGTCATAGAGGACGCGGTAATAGCCATCCGCGTCTGCGTTGGCTTCCACCCAGGCCGGACAACTCCTGGCTTGGGCGAGCGTCACCTCCCGCACCGGCTGCTCCAGCAGGACGCACTCACGCTCCTCGCGCGCTCCGGCGGGATAACGAAGGCACACGGGCAACTTCCAGACCTGGGGCGCTGCGCCCGGGGAACCGAGCGGCAGGAACCGTTGTTGCGACAACTCAACCTTCACTGCCTTCTCGCCGCAGTCGAGCTTGACCGAGATCAGCGGAACACCCGGCTGGTCGAGGAAAGTCGAAAAGGCGGGCGCGATGGCCGGATCGTTGCCTGCCACCGCGGCGAGAAAGTCGGCCGAAGTGGCGTTCTTATACGAGTACTTTTCCAGGTAAGTTCGCACACGTTCCCGAAAACGCTCCGGGCCGATGTACGCCTCGAACATGGAAAGCAGCGCGTCGCCCTTGTCATAGGTGATGCTGTCGAAGGCGTTGGCAATGTCGTCGGCAGATTCGATCGGTTGCCGCACTTGCCGCGCGCTCACCAGGCCATCGTTATCCATGGCGCCCTGGGTGCTGTTCACCACGCCGACACTCCATCCCCATTCGGGGTGGTACTCAAACACGATCTTGTCCGCAATCCAGTTGGCGAAGCCTTCGTTGAGCCAGATGTCGTCCCACCATGCGGTGGTTACAAGATCGCCGGACCACTGATGAGCAAGCTCGTGCGCAGCGACCCAGACCCACTCCCGCTGCCATTGCGGCGTGTCCTGGCCGGGTTTGGCAAGAATAATCGCCACCCCGTAAGTCACCTGCCCTGCATTTTCCATGGCTCCGCCGAATAGCGGAACCGCGACCTGATCGAGTTTGTCGTAGGGGTAGGCAATGCCGAAGTATTTCTCGAGCAGGCCAACGATGGCGGGGGTGGTTTCGGCGGCGTACTTAGCTTCTGCGGCGCGGCCTTGTGGAACGACGATGCGGACGGGAATATGGTTCTTTCCTGCTTTCGCGGCGTCCACAAATTCGAAATCGCCCACGCTGAACGCGACCAGGTAGCTGGGCAGCGGCTTGGTCTCGGCGAACTTCACCGTCACCATGCCATCGCCGGTGCCGGTCTCGGAGATGGTTGGCGTGTTAGAGATCGCCTGCTGCCCTTTCTTCACGTGCAGCGTCAATTGCCACGGAACCTTGTAACCCGGCTCATCGAAACAGGGAAAGGCTCGGCGGGCGTCTGTCTCTTCGAACTGCGTATAGACGTACCACTGGCCGCCATCCTTGCGCTGGAAGACGCCGCGCCCATCTTTGCGGCTGATTTCACCCTGATAGGACACGCGCAGAGTCGCTTCCCCCGGACCGACGGGATGCGCGAACGAAAACCCGACATAATCCTCGGGCGTTGCGATTGCCTTTGCATCGATCTTCTCGCCTCCCACCGTGAGGGTCGCTTCTTTCACCGTGAGCTTTTGAGCGTTGAGCCAAAGAAGCGGCGTGGATTTCGCGAACCGCAAGTCGATCTCGACCGTGCCGGCAAAGGTGTCCTGGTCCGAAATCGGGGTCAAGTCCAGACGGTAGCGCACGGGAGTGGCCCCATCGGCCGGCAGACGCAACTTCGGTGGCGGCGGGGAATCGTCCGCCCATGCGCGCGCGACACCAAGCGCCGCGAGAAAAAATACCACGACCAAAGCCGCGGCAAGACCTCTTGAAAATCGTTGCACAATGTTCTCCCTACCACGAAGGTTCTCGGTTGATCCAGGAGGAGCGTTAAAGATTGTACACTTCCCGATTTTTTCCCGCGGTTGGGAGCCGGTGTTGATTCGATCCCAGCTCGACGCCAGCAGGCGGCACGGCGGGCGATTCGGGTTCGCCTGGTTTTCGACCGTCTGTCCGGTGGCGGCGATAACGCTAACTCTGGGTGCGGTCGAGGAACTCCGAGTGCCATGCCATCTGGATAGCCTCGAGTTTCGCCTCATTTGATTTTGCGGGGTTGTCTTTGAAGGCGGGGAGTGCGAGTACGTACTTGAGCAGGTCGGTGAAGCGGACTGAAAGCGGATCGATCTCGGGATGGGCTTCGGAGAGAAGAATCCCAAGGTCTTCCGAATCGCTCCAGGTAAGTTCTCTTGGCATACAAACCTCAGGTTTCAAGGTTTCGATGTTTCAAGGATTCAGGGACCCGGCTTCAGGAAGGCGAACACAGCAGCCTTCCGTGGTTCCTTGAAACGTTGCAACCTTGAAGCTTTGAAACCTGCTTCTTAATGTTCTTCCGAAACGTAATTCCGGTT
>PLHN01000251.1 GCA_003139975.1 Acidobacteriaceae bacterium | reverse complement strand
GCCCAATACTCCGGCCGCCTGCTGCCATGAGCCACGGCCCAGATTGTGACCGCGGAGGCTTGCGCAGAATAGATAACGGAGAAAGGAAATCGCCAAAGGAGGAATCGCCTGGTGTTGTTCTTGCCTATCGGCCAGCGCTCCGGGGCTGCCGAGATTGTGTCGGTGGCGCGGCGCAGTTCCTCGATGAAATCCAAGGCGGCCTTACGGCTGCGCTTCCTATACCAGGCAACCGCACTCTTAACATCCGCGATTGCACCTTGGGGTAGTCAACCCGCTTAGCGCTCATTCACCATCGCCAGGAGTTCGCGATGCAGTTGTTCCCAGGGAACGGTCATGGCTTTGCCAGTCTTTAGATCTTCGATTCTGCGAGCCGCTTCCTGATCCCAAGCCTCTTCAACAGATTCGGTGGCAGATTCCTTCGGGGTGTCAAGGCTGTCGAGCAGTGTGTTGGCCAAAGCAGCCCGCTCGTCGCTGGGGAGGGCAAGCGCCCGTTTTAGAAGATCGGAAACCTCTGGACTCATAGCGTCATTTTACCCCGTGCCAAGTGTGCCATAAAGTGGTAGTTCTCACCGGCGGTCTGCAATTGCCTCCGCTGGGTTAACCGGGTTGTAGCGAACGTGGAAATTGCACTGATCAGGTAGAGCGCCTACCCTATCCTGAACAAACTGCCGGTTCGCATCCGACCAGCCGGCATTCGCCCAAACGTAGTACTCGCGTCCGCCAACGGAGTAACGAAGCCGATACTGCCCGCGGTACAAAGCAATATTGCGAAACGAATCCGCAACATTTTCCCGTACCACCCTGCTGCTATCCACGGTGCATGTCGTTTCTGGCCACGAATCGGTGTTCCCCACGTGGAGAACGTAACTACATAAGGCAATACCGCACGCAATCAACGCGAGAGCGATCGCCCATTTCCGATTTCCAAAGCGCGGCATCGAGAGGCGCCCCTTTGTTCAAACATCCACTCGCTAGATCTCATTCCTGAGCACTGCGCAGCTATCTGTCACTAACCTCCAAGTCCCCCGGTTGCTGCTGCGTCATGCAGTGCAGCGCCCCAAACCCCCAGATCAGATCCCCCGAATAAATGGGCACGATCTCGCGATCAGGGAACACCTCCGCCAGCGTGTTCAGCGCAATCCGGTCGTTGGAATCGTTAAAGACCGGGACCAGCACCGCTCCGTTCGCGATATAGAAATTCGCGTAGCTGGCAGGCAAACGTCGGCCTTCGAAAAGCACAGGGCGCGGCATGGGAATCTCCACCACGTTGAGCCGCTGGCCGTCCTGGTCGCGCGCCGCGCGGAGGCGTCCCAGATTGTGGTGCAGCGCCGCATAATTCGCATCCTGCGCATTGGGCTCGACCATTGTGACCACCGTGTCGGGCGCGACGAAGCGGCTTAAATCGTCCACGTGGCCGTGCGTGTCGTCTCCCTCGATCCCGTCGCCGAGCCAGATGACCGACCGGATTCCGAAATAATCGGCAAACATCTGCTCGTAGGCGTCGCGATTCATGGAGGGATTACGCTGCTGCGTGGTCGAGAGCAGGCACTCCTCGGTCGTGATCAGCGTGCCGCGCCCGCTGACGTCGATGGAGCCGCCTTCGAGGACGATGCGTTGGCCATTAAACATAGGGCGAATGGCTTTGGCACGAACAGCCTTCGCCATGCGCGTGCCGAGTTTGGCGTCGAACTTGTAATTCTCGTATTTTGCCCAGGCGTTGAACTGGAAGTGCAGTGCAAGCAGAGAGGCACCTTGCTTCTCCGCCGGAGGAGCGAGGAAGATGCACCCCGAATCTCTCGTCCATACGCGATCCGTACGCCAGAGGTGAAAGACGATGTTGTCAGAGAGCGCGGCTGCCTTCTCCAGGATTGCGCGCGCGCTTTTCTCCGCGCGCTCGCTGTTGACGATCAGGTCGACCCGTTCATGCCGGGCCAGATTGCGGACAATCTCTGCATACACCCAGGGAATCGGCTCGAACTTGCCCGGCCAGTCGCCGCGCAAATGAGGCCACGCGAGCCAGGTGGAAGCGTGCGGCTCCCATTCGGCGGGCATGCGGAAGCCGAGGGCGGCGGGAAGTTTGGCTTGTCGTGATGAACTCATTTTCCGTCCAGCAAGCGGCTCGTAATCGGAGCATAGCTGTCAATCCGCCGGTCGCGTAGAAAAGGCCAGTTGCGGCGCGTGTCTTCCATCACCTTCAGATCGACCTCGCCCATCAGAATCTCTTCCTTGTCATGCGATGCTTCCGCCAGCACGCGCCCAAATGGATCGGCCAGGAACGACCCTCCCCAAAACTCCAGCCCTTTTCCAGGAGCCGAATTGCCGCGAATGTTGCCGGTCTCAAAACCGACGCGGTTCACGACCCCAACATACACGCCGTTGGCAATGGCGTGGGAACGCTGGATGGTGCGCCAGGCATCGTGTTGCGCCACGCCGAACTCGGCCTTCTCGTCAGGATGCCAGCCGATGGCCGTCGGGTAAAACAGAATGCTTGCGCCCTGTAGCGCGGTCAGGCGCGCGCCTTCGGGATACCACTGGTCCCAGCAGATGAGCGTGCCGATTTTTCCGGCAGTGGTGTCGAGAGCCTTGTAGCCGAGATCGCCGGGGGTGAAATAGAACTTTTCGTGGTAGAGCGGATCGTCGGGGATGTGCATCTTGCGGTAGATGCCGCGGAGGGCGCCGTTAGCATCACTGCTGTTGCCATCGAAGATAGCGGCAGTGTTGTGATAGACACCTGGCGCGCGCTTTTCAAACAGCGACGCGACGAGGACAACTTTGTTCTGTCGTGCCGCCGCAGCCAGCTTCTCCGTCGCCGGTCCGGGGATGGGCTCGGCTAGATCGAAGAGCGCGTGATCTTCGCGCTGGCAGAAGTATTGGGTCTGGAAAAGCTCGGGGAGGCAGACTACGTTGGCGCCATGGCGGGCGGCGTCGGCGACGCGGTCGAGGGCCTTTGACATGTTGTCGCGCGGCTCGGGGCCGCAGGACATTTGAATTAACGCGACTGAGAATTTGTCGGGCAAACAGTGTCTCCGGTGTAGCTGTCAGCTTTCAGCCATCAGCTAAAACCGTGCGGCGGTTTCGGTGGACATTTTAGCAGGAGGGCGACGACGACCCCGGTTGGCGGCCCGTGCGGATCATTGTTTTAGGAAACTCGATTCTTTATTCAGAAGGCTCAGCCGAGGATTCGCTTCGTCCAACTCGACTTCGAGAGCGTCGAACTTCCAAACGCCTGCGGTTTTCTTCGCAACAGCGTAGATTGTTGCTTTTCCCGACGGGCCGCTAACAGGAATCACCAGGTCGGCATGGCGCGAGGGCCCATAAAGCTCAAGGGTTCCCGAGACGAAGAAACCACGTTTAATGGGCGTTCCGAGACGTTGCTTAACGACCGGACTTGCTTCGGCCGCGGCAAATGCCATCTTGCTGACATCGGAATTGGCAAGGGTTATGGCAAGGATACCGATAAAAGCTGCGAAGGATCCAACGCCAATTGCCACGGTCCTTTTCCAATGTCGCGTCAGCAGGGACGGCGATGCTGTTTGTCCATCGACAGCAGCGGCGGGCGCTTCAGTTCGAGGCGTATCCGGTCCAGGTTGGGAGTTGGTTGGGCGCAGGAACCAAGCGCCGACTATAGCAATTGCAAGGGCGAGCAGAGAACTCCCAGCGAAGCCGTGCCCGAGCAACATAAAAGCGAATCCGACGGAGATGAGCAAGCCAAAGAAGATAAAGAAAGTTGCGTAAAACCGAAACAGCTTCTGCACGCCGGGATGTTCAGGATTGAGGAACCCCCAGCCGCGAAAAAACTTGCGCGGGTTCAAATAGAGCCATCTGCCCAGGAGCACGAAGCAGATACCGAGCGCCAAAGTGAGCAACGTTGTTAGGGTTTGCATGGGCTAACCCGTTCTTACTCGCGGCTTAATAATAACTCAGATGGGTGGGCGTGGCGACGTGAGTGGCCCTCAGGCGCTGAAGCGCCGGTTTAATTTCGCCTTGAACTGGCACGAGTGGAACTCGTGCCCTTCCCGGTTTATAGCGCCCTCCCCGGTTCATACGCCCAACGTTTTCCGCGCGCTAAGACACGACGCGAAAGACAGAGTAGAAGTCCTCTATAGGTGCTCATACGATTCACTGTGTTCTTGTTGGTCCGGGCTCATCATCATCCTCGTCCATAAGGAACCGTAACAGCCAGCGGGGAAGGCCCTGGTAGGAAATGGCCTCCGTGCGGTCACGATGGCGAATGACCCGAACGAGGGAAACGACGGCCAGCAAGAGCAACACTAGCTTGCCCGCCGCATACCACGCCGTGTCGAGCCCGGGATAGCGCTCGTAGAGTGCCAGCGAAAGGGCGAACAGAATCCAAAAGAGAATTGCCCACACCCAGCCGCTCTTCATTGGGCAGGCCTCGCTTAGGATTCTACTCGCTGGGAGCATCGCGGCATCGGCTGAGTTTTAGTACATTGGTTCTTCGCTCAAACTGCATTCCTTGTGGAGGTGGAAGCTTGGCTCAGAAAAAGACGAAGCAGGGCAATCATAAGAGTTATTTGTCGCATGACAAAGGCGCGGGGCACTCAGGGGCAGAGCACGCCCATCACGAGGGCGCGGGCATTGACCGCAAGCTGCACGATCCCGTCGAGGACCGGCTGATTCCGCTGGCCCCGCTGGATTTAGGCAAGATCGAGTCCATCGACGATCTGGTCCGCGCCATGTCTAAGACCGCATTCACCGGCCGCCAGCTCGGCGAAGCTGCCGATGTGCTCGAAGCGATGGCGCGCGANNTTGTCGTGATGACGCTCGCCGGGGCGATGACGGTCGCCAAGCAAGGCCTGATCATCGCCGAGCTGATCGAGCGCGGCATCGTCAATGCGATCGTTTCAACGGGCGCGCTCATGGCTCATGGATTGGTGGAGGCAACCGGCCGCGCCCACTTCCGCCACAATCCCGACCTCAGCGACGAAGAGCTGTATGAAGCTGGCTATAACCGCGTCTACGACACCCTCGAGCCCGAGCAGAATCTCGACGACGTCGAGCGCGTAATGCACGCCGTCTTTTCGGCCTGGGACGCGAAGGAAGTCATGTGCTCCTACAAGCTCAATCGCGCCATTGGAGCGCATCTCTCGAAGACGGCCAAAGGCCAGCGCGGCATTCTCAAGTCGGCCTACGAGAATAACGTTCCGGTGTTCGTTCCGGCGTTCTCCGATTCCGAACTTGGCCTCGACTACGCCCTCACCAACCGCGAGCGCGACAAGCAGGGCAAGCCCCGCTTCCGCTTCGATCCCTTCGAAGACCTGGAGCACTTTGCCGCCACCTTGCTCGCCCAAAAGCGGCTCGGTATCTTCACCATCGGCGGTGGCGTGCCGCGCAACTGGTCGCAGCAGTTCGGCCCCTTCATCGAGTTGCGCCGTCGCCGCGGCGGAGAGGACCTGCCGCTCAAGCGCTATCACTACGGCCTGCGCATCTGCCCTGAGCCGGTCTATTGGGGCGGACTTTCGGGCAGTCCCTATAGCGAAGCCGTGTCATGGGGCAAGTTCGTGCCTCCAGCCGAAGGCGGCAAGTTTGGCGAGGTCTTGGTGGATGCGACCGTAGGGCTGCCGCTGATTGTCGCGGCGGTGCTGGAGCGGCTGAAGAAGAANNCGCTGAACTTTCGCAATGCCTGCGCGACGATTTCTGCTCTCTCAAGGACGAGTTCTTTACTGCGCAGAAGCGTGTCCAGCACCTGCTCAATCTCGTTCTTCTTGAAACGGTAAGAAACCTCCAGCACCCAAACCAGTTCCGCGATGACGATAAGGGAAAGAAATCCGGGCGAATCGGGGGAGAGTGAGTCTATGACTCTGACCGCCGTGGCTGTCTGGGCGGCATCGTCGTGAGTCAGATAGCGGACGACGATATTTGTGTCGAGGCCGATCATCTTAGTTCGATCCGCAAGGCCATCATCGAGACCCGGATGCGCGCCGCGCGATGGCGGTGTTCATCTCTTCAATCGATACCGCCTTGCTTCGCTTGCGGTGAAACAGCCCTTTCAGTTCCTGCACCGAGCGGGTGGCCGCGACGATGGCGAATTGACCCTTTCCCTGCTCGACGAATTCCACCCGATCTCCCTGCTCCAGCCCGAGGGCTTCGCGCACCCGGGAGGGGATGGTGATTTGGCCTTTCGAAGTGAGGGTTGCGACCGCCATGGTAAATTCCGCTACCCCTTACATGATAGTAAGGAATATAGTAAGTGTCAAGGAACAAAGGCTGTCACCGAAGAGAGGCCAGATGACAGGAATCCGGGCTCGAGGGCAGTGTTGGCATCTGGTTCTGAGGGCCATGCTATAATCGAGGTTCGCCTAAGGTTCTTGCGATTGAGGCTTTCGTTTATCCAAATGATTTCCTCCGTGGGCGAATCCGCGGTGCCTAAGAAAGCGCACAGAATCAGCGCAATTTACGTTCTTTCGATTTGAGGTATTCCCATGTCCGGCCATTCAAAATGGGCAACGATTAAACACAAGAAGGGCGCACTCGACGCCAAGCGCGGCAAGATTTTTACCCGCCTTATTAAGGAAATCGCCATGGCGGCCAAGAGCGGCGGCGATCCTGACATGAACCCGCGCCTGCGTACGGCAATCCTGGCGGCGAAGTCCGAGAATATGCCCGCCGATAACATCAAACGCGCTATCCAGCGCGGCACCGGCGAACTTCCCGGCCTGACCTACGAAGAGTTCGTGCTCGAGGGCTACGGCCCCGGCGGAGTAGCTCTGCTCGCCGAGATTTCCACCGACAACCGCAATCGCACGGTCAGCGAGATCCGGCACGTCTTCGGCAAGAACAACGGCAACATGGCCGCAGCCGGCGCCGTCGCGTACATGTTCCACAAGAAGGGGGACATCATCATTCCGAAGGCTGCGGCCAAGGAAGATGACCTGATGAACATCATCATCGAAGCCGGCGGCGAAGACCTGAAGGACGATGGCGACAACTGGGAAATCATCACCGAACCTTCCGCCTACGAAGGCATGCTCGAAGCGGTAAAGAAGGCCGGCATCACGCCTGCGTCCTCAAGCGTGGCCATGATTCCGGATACCTACATCAAACTGGAAGGCGTGCAGGCTGCGCAGATGATCCGTCTGCTCGAAGCCCTCGAAGATAACGAAGACGTGCAGAACGTCCACGCGAACTTCGATATTGATCAGAAGGTGCTGGAGGAAGTGGCGGGATAAGATCTGCGAGACTGACAATTCGCGCTACGAGGCCGCCCAGGAATCGGGCGGTTTTTTTTGTGCTCCGCGCACTTCGTAGGCGCGCGATTTGCCGCTTTCCGGCAACTCTGCCGGAGTTTTCAACATCACCGTGGAAAAGTTTGTGGAAAAGGGCGACCTTACTCTTGTAACCTCCTGTTAACGAATCGGTTCAACATTCTGCACTGCACAGGGTGCGAGCCGCATCGCGGTGAGCGGTAACGATCGCCAATCTCCGAGTTCCATTGAAGACGCGTCTGGACAAGTTGCTGGTGGAGCGAGGCCTCACGTCCTCGCGCGAGCGCGCGCAAGCGCTGATTCTTGCCGGCAAGGTTCTTGTCAACGAGCAAAAGATCGAAAAGGCCGGGGCAGCGATTGATTCCGGCGCAGCGGTACGCTTGCTGGGCGAGGATCTTCGCTACGTAAGCCGCGGCGGGCTCAAGCTCGAAAAGGCGCTTGAACATTGGCGGATCGACCTCAAAGGGAAAGCATGTCTTGACGTGGGAGCCTCGACCGGCGGCTTTACGGACTGCATGCTGCAGCACGGAGCGGCCAAGGTGGTTGCCGTCGACACCGGTTATGGGCAGATGGATTTTCAGTTACGCAACGATCCACGCGTGCGGCTTCTCGAGAAGACCAATGCACGCTACCTGACGCGCGAGGATATCAGCGAGGACGTTGACTTCGTGGCGATGGACGTGTCGTTTATTTCGGCGACACTTGTGCTTCCGGCGGTGATCCAAGCGCTTTCTTCGGGCCACGNNTGCTGGTGAAGCCGCAGTTTGAAGTCGGACGGGAACTGGTAGGGAAGGGCGGAATTGTGCGCGATGCGGCTGCGCAGTTGGCTGCGGTTCGGAAAGTTGAAGCTGCGCTGCGAGCGCTGGGAGCGAAACACGCGGAGTGGATCGAGTCTCCGATCCTGGGGGCGGAAGGGAATCGCGAATTCTTGCTATACGCTCAGTAGGCGAACACACGGGCTCTTAGTTGCGCACTCGACATCCGGTCTCGCGGTACAATCGGGAGTTCATGCCTGACGATTCACATCAACCTTTGCGGCCTTCGCCCATCAAAACGGTTGCCATTGTCTCCAAGCCCGACCGGCCGGAGTTGGCTGAAGTTCTTCCGCAGCTCTGTAAACGGCTGAAGGAACACGGCTACAACGTTGTCATGGACACCGAGAGCGCCGGTTACTATCCCGGCCAACTGGCGATGGCGCGCGACGAATTTGCACAGATTGCTCCGGATCTGGTGCTCGTGCTCGGCGGCGACGGCACGCTGCTTTCGGCTGCCCGCGCGGTCGCCAGCAGCGGAACGCTGATCCTGGGGATCAATCTGGGCACGCTTGGCTTTCTCACCGAAGTTCAGCTCTCCGGCCTCTATCCGGCGCTCGATTCCATCGAGAAGGGCGAATACGTGGTGGACAGCCGGTCGATGCTGACTTGCTCCCTGATCCGCAATGGAGCGACGCTGACCACACACGTAGCGCTGAACGATATGGTCGTCAGCAAGAGCGCGATTGCGCGGCTGAATTCTTTCCAACTCTTTGTGGATTCCGAGTTCGTCTCCAGTTACAAGGCAGATGGGCTGATTATTGCCACGCCTACGGGCTCGACTGCTTACTCGCTTGGCGCGGGCGGCCCAATCCTGAAGCCCGACGTGCAAGCCTTCCTCATCACGCCGGTTTCACCTCATGGACTGACGCATCGTCCCGTGGTTGTGCGCGACACCGTCCTGATCGAGATTCGAGTCAATACCGGGCAGGAGCAGGCTTACCTCAGCCTCGACGGACAGGTCGGCATGCCAGTGCAAGAGGGCGACCTAGTGCGGTGCGTGAAAGCGGAGCATCCGGCCAAGCTGCTGCGCTTCGAGAAAACATTCTTCGAGGTGCTCTCGACCAAACTGAAATGGGGAGAGCGGTGACGTTGATCGAGGGCGCGGAGCTGTGAGCACAATGAGCGAACTCGTTCCCGGAATTACCGAGGACAGGTTGGATACCGGCGAAGTCTCCTTGAACTATGCCGAAGGGCCGGCTCACGGCGCACCGCTTGTGCTGCTTCACGGGTTGGGCCGACGCTGGCAAGTCTTTCTCCCTGTGATCCCCGCGCTCAGCATGCGCTGGCACATTTTTGCGCCGGATCTGCGCGGGCACGGCAAGTCCGGGCGTGTGGCGCGCGGATACCATGGAACCGAGTATGCCGAAGATGTTGCGCGGCTGATTCGCGAGCGCGTGCCGGGTCCAGCCGTGATTTTTGGGCATTCGCTCGGCGGAATGCTTGGGATGTGGATTGCTAGCCATCATCCTGAACTTGTGCGCGCGTTGGTTCTCGGCGACAACATGATCGTGGCGCGGCGGCTGGGCAATCCTATGTACAAGGCCTTGTTTACCGGCCTGCGCGACCTGGCACGGCGGGGCGGTTCGCTCGAATCGATTGCCGAGGGCATCGGGAACATTTCGCTTCCCGTTCCGACTACCGACGAATCCGTCGAAATTCGCCAGCTGCCGGGCAACGACGAAGCTTACTTGCTCTCATGGGCGCGCTGTGTGCAACAGGCTGACCCTGACGCTTACGACATGACGCTCGATGGCTCGGCGCTCGAAGACTGGGATGGCGAAACCGTGTTGCGCGGAATTTCGTGTCCTACGCTGCTATTGCAGGGAAGTCCTGAGCTTGGTGGACTGATGTCGGATGCTGATGTTTCGCTGGCGACTCGCTTGCTCGCTCATCACACTCACGTGCGATTCCGGAACCTGGGGCATGCGCTCTTTATTCAACAGCCCGAACCGGTGCTGCGTGCGGTCACGAATTTTCTGGAGTCGTTGCAGGAGTAGCTGCGAGCTTCGACCGCGAGTTCCGAGTCTCCGCAAGCTAGCAGCGCTTGCGTCGAGGCAGCGAATTCCACTGATTCGCAAAAGCGCGAATAAGTGGGCACCCACGCCTAACGTTCCAATCTCATCTGGTCGACTGAGGTTTGGCGCTTTCGGATTACGCTTGCTTTTGCTCCTTCTACCAGCAATTCGGCGGGGCGGCCTCGGCTGTTGTAGTTCGAGCCGAGCACGGAGCCGTAGGCTCCTGTGTCGAGGATGGCCAGCAGATCGCCTTCTTGCATTGTGGGAAGTTTGCGGTCGCGGGCGAAGAAGTCTCCGGTTTCGCAGATGGGGCCGACGACGTCGGTGAGTTCGGTTTCCGGCGTAGCGCCCGTGACCTCGGCGGCTAAAACCGCGGTGGTGAGGGGTGATCTTTCCGCAGCGCTGAAGCGCTGCGCCACCCCAAATCTGTGCTCGCCCCCAGATCCGTTCACTGGGACAATCTCGTGGTATGCGCCGTAGAGAGACGGCCTTAGCAGGTCATTCATGGCTGCATCCACGATCAAGAAGCGCTTGCCATCATTTGTCTTGCGGTAGATTACGCGCGTGACTAGCACTCCCGCCGGGCCGACTATGGAGCGGCCAGGCTCGAGCAGTAGATGCACATCGAGCTTGCGGAGGGGCTCGATTGCGGCTTTGGCATAGGCGGCGACTTGGTCGGCGAAAGGCTCTTGTGCCCCTTGATAGGGGATGCCAAGCCCTCCGCCGGCGTCTACGTATTGAATTTTGTGGCCGGCGCGTCGGAGTTCGCGCACTAACTCGGCAACGCGGATGAGCGCGTCGCTGAACGAACTCAGGTCGGTGATCTGCGAGCCTATGTGAACACTGACTCCGGCAATGCGTAGGCTCGGATGCTTTGCCGCCTCCGCATAGAGGCGACACGCCTCTGGGAGAGGCACACCGAACTTGTGTTCGTGCAGGCCGGTGGAAATGTAGGGGTGCGTTTTTGCCGAAACGTCGGGATTGACGCG
>PLHN01000392.1 GCA_003139975.1 Acidobacteriaceae bacterium | reverse complement strand
GGAAGAAGTCTTTCAGGTCCACGTCCTTGAGGTTGACCGAAATCGGCTCGCCCGTGTATTTCGGGCCGTTGGTTGCCGGCTGCTTCTGCTCCATCTGAGCTTTTTGTTCGGCGGCAAGGTTTACGGCGGGCTGAATTCCCTGCCCGCTGCCTTGCATAGTCGCATTGGCCGTCGTGGCCACCAGTTCCGACGCTGTCTTGTCGGCAAACCGGCTGGCGGCTTCCTGCGCCTTCTCCGCCGGAGCGGCCGCGGGATCGGTCTTGGAAGTGACCGAATATTTCGGCTCGACAAAGGCAAAGTCCGCCGGCTTGTCGGCGGCCGGCGCGGGTGCGGGCGCAGTGGTGGCGGAGACGGGAGCCGCAGGAACCGAGGCCACGGGGGCCGAAGCCAGCACCAGTTTCGGCGCCGGGCTGGCGGCCGGTTTCGTCGCCGACGCAGATTCATGGCGCGCGCCGGCATCGGCAATCTTGAGTACGAAGCCACCATCGGCACCGGGCACCAGTTCGTGCTGGTGACGCGCGGTGAGGTCAACCACAACTCGTGTGTTGCCCTGCCCGTCCATGCCAATGCGGACGTCCTTGACACCGCCCTGGTCGACAACGACGTGATTCTGGCTCGCAGCCATCACGGTGTTGGGAAGGTCGATGACGATGCGCGCCGGAGAATCGAGCGTCGTCAGCTTGGGCGCGAGCGTGCCCTTCGCCTTGAATTCGAGGCGCAGCCCGNNAGACCCAGCAGTTGCTTTCGCATTTCCCTATCTCCCCATGGGAGGCCACTTGGCCTCCATGTGTTTCGTCAAAGTCGCTTCTGTTCCGGCCTATACGGCCGGGGTTGTAATCTTCTTCACTACTTCCCGTGTGAACGTCTTTCCCAACCGGTCCTGCAGCGTCTCCTGGAACACGATCGAGTCGCTGGTGATCTTCACGACGTAGCCGTTGAATACCGGATCGTTCTCGTGCAGAAAATAGGCCTTATTCAGGCCGTTACTGACCACCGCAATGAAGCCGGTATCGGAGCGAACCACACCCTGCAGACTGATGGTGCCAATCTCCAGACACTTCTTGCCGGTGCTGCAGCCGGCCCCCCCGCCGCCGTGGTTCACGACTGGACTGAGGAAGGGATCCCTTCTGCCGTTCGGGTTGTACTTTTTTTCGGAGGCAGCCGGATCTTCGGCGTCGTTGTCGGTTCCGGCAGCGCTGCTGGCTACGGTCCCAGGAACGGGAGCGGAGGTCTTCGGATCGGCCGGCGCCACTTTGGGTGCCGCTTCCTTGTGAATCGCAACGGTATGCTTCGGTTTCGAAGTTTTGGTTTGGCCCAGCTTTATCGAAGTGGGCGTCACGGCAGCCGCTCCAGCCGCGCTGCTCCTGGCCGCGGGAGTGGTGGCCGCCGCTGGCGCATTTTGCGGTATGCCGAGGGCCGCATTTGACGCCGCAGCCTGGTTGTCACGCACCGTATTCATGGTGTTGCGCGTGTTCTGGATGATGCTGGGAGTCTGGGCCGAGGCCAAGCCCCCCGCCAGCAGGCCCGCCAGAATCGTCGTCGTTAGTTTGAATGACGGCTTCATCCCATCCCTCCTACTTCTTTGCCGGAGGAGCGGCCTGCGCGGCCGGTCCCGCCGGATCCAGATCGTGACTGAAATACGTCGTCGTCAAGCATGTGGCTACCACGCTCTCGCCCGGCGCGTACTGGTAGGTGTGCTTGGCGTGCGCGTCCGAGGGCTTCCTGGTTGAGGCAACGGCCAGGCCCGAGACATTGACGATGCGCTCCACCTTGGTCAGCCGGTCGAAGAACCCAAGCATGGAGTAGTAGGGCCCATCGAACTCGACCTCAAAGGGCACTTCCGTATAGAACTCTTTCGCGCTGTAAGGCTTCGAGGTATAGCGGCGAACCCAGACGCCGGCCTTGCGCGCCTCGCCGTCGACCATGCGCATGAAGTTATCGATTTCCTTCTCATCGGGCACGATGCGCCGCTCGATTTCGAGTTGCTGTTTCAGGCTGGCGAGCTGGCGCTCGATATCGGCCAGTTTCGGCCGGTAGGCCTCCAGTTCGCGGTTCTCGCGCTGTTTGGCCTCCAGTTTGGTCTGAGCGGCCGCATTCGCCTCGCGCTGTGACTTGAAGACGGTGAAATAGAGTCCGCCGGTCACCACCGCCGCTCCGAGCACCAAAGCTCCCAACAGCTTCACACCTGTGAATTCGCCCAGATTCATGGTCATTCCGCCTTTACGACTTCGCCTTTTCGCAGGTCAGCGTGAACTGGAATGCCTGCATGTCCTTGATGCCCTCGTCCTGAAAGCTTTCCTTGATCTCGATGTTTTTAAAGAAACCGGTCTTCTGCAGGTTGGTGATCAGGTTGGCGACCGCATCGCTGGAGAGCGCGGTGCCGTCGATGGCGACGCTTGCCCCCTGATCCTGCATGCTGTTCAGCCAGATCGCCTCGGTGTTATTGACCGTGTCCCCAATCATGGAGAGCAGGCTGACCGGACCGGACTGGTTGTTGCGCAGCTGATCGATGACATCGACCCGGCGCTGATAGGACTCTTTCTGCCTCTGGCGCTCCAGGTAACGCGCCTTGATGTCGGCCAGTTCGCGGTTTTTGACCTCCGCGACCTGCATCTGTTCGGCGATCGACTTCGTTTGCCGGTCGAGGATATACCAGTAACTGGCGTTGGCAAGTCCGGCGATCAGGACCACGGTCGCAGCCAGCACCATCGGCGAGCCGACGTTGAAGTCCATGCTCGGCATGGTAAAGGCTGCGCCTTTCTTGCCTTTCGGTTTCGGAGAACCCAGCAGGTTGATTCGGATCATAATCTTTCGAAGCTCCTCAGGGCCAAACCCACGGCGACTGCCAATTGCCCGGCGTTCTGTTCCACCAACTGCGCTCCGGCTCCATCGGCGGGAGCGACTACTTTTTGGAAGGGATTGAACAGCTCCACCGGCATCGAGAACTCCTGGCGCAAGGCTTCGACCAGGCCGGGAACGCGGGCCGAACCGCCGGCCAGATAAATCTTCTCGATGTGTTCACCAGCGGCGCTGGCGCGGAAAAAGTCGAAGGTCTTCTGGATCTCGAGCACGATGATTTCCGTCACCTGCTGCAGGATGGGCGCTTTGGCATCGTCGTGCACCGTGCCCACCTTGCGGCCGAGCTTGAGAGATTCGGCGTCGTCAAAGCTCAGGTCCAGTTCCTTCTGGAGGGAATCGGTGTACTGATGGCCGCCCACGGAAACGTCGCGCGGAAACAGCGGCGTTGTGCCCTTCACGATGTTGATGTTCATCACGCTGGCACCCAGGTTGAGCAGGGCCACCACTTGCGTGGGGGCGGGCTCGTAGTTGTACTCGTAGCAGTTCT
>PLHN01000527.1 GCA_003139975.1 Acidobacteriaceae bacterium | reverse complement strand
ATCGGCGCCACCACCGAAAATCCCTCCTTCGAAATCAATTCCGCGCTGCTCTCGCGCTGCCGCGTCTACGTGCTCCACCAGCTCACCGGGGACCAGATCGTGCAACTGCTCCGCCGTGCGCTTGCCGACAATGAACGCGGTCTCGGCCAGCTTCACCTCCAGGCGCCCGATGATGCCCTCCGCAAAATCGCTTCGTATTCCAGTGGCGATGCCCGCAGCGCCTATAACGCGCTCGAAGTCGCAGCCTCGCTCGTCCTCGGAGCGCAACATGCCGAGCCATCCACACCGTCCGTAGAGACGCGCCTGGCCGCGCCTCCCGCCGGCGCCATCACGCTCACCGATGAAATCGTCCACGAGGCCCTGCAGAAGCGCGTCCTGCTCTACGACAAAACCGGCGAAGAGCACTACAATCTCATTTCCGCCTTGCACAAATCCGTGCGCAACAGCGACCCCGACGCCGCCCTCTACTGGCTCGCCCGCATGCTCGAAGCCGGTGAGGATCCGCTCTACATCGCCCGCCGGGTCGTGCGCATGTCGGTCGAAGACGTCGGCCTTGCCGAACCGAACGCGCTCGCGCTCTGCATGGCTGCCCGCGATGCCGTCGACTTTATCGGCATGCCCGAAGGAAACCTCGCTCTGGCGCAGGCCGTCGTTTATCTCTGCGCCGCGCCGAAATCAAACGCGCTCTACACGGCCTATGGAGCCGTGCAACACGATGTCGAACAAACCGCCGCCGATCCCGTTCCGCTCCACCTGCGCAACGCCCCCACCAGCCTGATGAAAGGCCTCGGTTATGGCAGGGGCTACCAGTACGCGCACGATGTGGAAGAAAAAGTCGTCGACATGCAGTGCCTGCCCGACAGCCTGCGCAATCGCGTCTACTATCATCCGACAAACGAAGGCGTGGAAAAGCGCATTCGCGAGCGGCTGGAAGAAATCAAACGCCTCAAACACCCACCTTCCAATCGAACAAGAAGAGAATCTTCCACTTGATTCTGGCAATCTACTCAAGGGAGTTTACCCGTCAGTTCCCCCAGTTCAGGAGGCTTCTGTCATGGCTACGGCTCCCCGCGCGGAATTCGGTCTTTCCACCCAGTTTTCCGCCGAAACCCCGGTCACGTTAAGAATCTCCGAACTGGTCCGCCTGCAGAAGTCCGCACAACGCATTACCTCCACCCTTAACCTCGACGAAATCGTCGAGCGCGTCGTGCATGAAGTTTCCAACTCTCTCGACGCCGTCGAAATCAATCTTTATCTCCATGAACCTGAACAAAACGAGTTTGTGCTGGCGGGCGTTTGTGGCTGCACGATGTACTGCCGTGGTCATCGCCTGAAGGACAGCGCTGGAATGGTAGGACACGTCGCGAGGACCCGCAAGCTGCACTATGCCCCCGACGTCCGGCTCGACCCTTACTACGTTGCCTGCGAGCCCGCGACCCGCTCCGAGGTCGCCATCCCTCTCGAGGTTGATAACGAACTGGTCGGCGTTTTCAGCGCCTCGCATCGCGAGGTCAACGCCTTTTGCCCCGCGCAACTCCGCCTTCTCCAGGGATTGTGCTCGCACGTGGCCGTCGCCGTGCAGAACGCGCGCCGCTTTCACGACGAACACAAACGGCGTGAGCAGATGACCCGCGAAGCCGAAGAGGCGCGCGTCATTCAGCAGGCGCTTCTTCCCCGCAACTCGCCGCTCATTCCCGGTTTCTGCGTCTCCGGCCTTTCCGTTCCCGTCGGCGCGGTCGGCGGTGACTGGTACGACTTCATTCCACTTCCCGGAGGGCGCTGGGGTTTGGTGCTGGCTGATGTCTCCGGCAAAGGAATGGCCGCTGCCCTCCTGATGTCCGCCACGCGCGGCATGTTGCGCTCGCTCGCCTCCACCGCATCCGGCCCTGGCGAAGTGCTCACGCGTTTGAATAAGTTGTTGCTTGAAGACTTTCCCGACGGCCGCTTCGTCACCATGGTCTATGCCGAACTCGACCCGCAAAAGCGCACACTACGGCTGGCCAACGCCGGCCATTTGCCACCGCTGTTCGTTGATTCCGCTGAGCCCGCCGGCCACCGCTGGATTCAAACCGAGCACGGCCTCCCCCTGGGTGTTTCCGCGTCGAAGTTTTCTGAAACCGTAGTTGAACTGAGCCCAAACTCACGGGTCGCGTTCTACTCCGATGGCATCACCGAGGCCGAGCTTGAGTCAGGAGAAGAATACGGGGCGGAGAGACTCCTCGCCCAACTGCAAGCCTCCGACGTTACGCCCGAAGATCTGATCTCCGACGTGAGGAAATTTGCGAATGGAGCGGGACTGCGCGATGACGCGACGGTGATATTGTTGGGCGCGCGGCCGGAACGGAATTCAAATCGGACCTCCGTAGCAACCGCAATCTGAAACTACCCTATCCGAACCGCGCCCTGTGCTCCTTCAGAATGCACAGGTCCATCACCACAAAAATGCCCGCCTCGCGCGCTCTTGCCGCGGCGCGCTCATTGACCACATCTTCCTGTAGCCATATCGCCGGAATCTTCAGCTGAATCGCCTGTTCCACGATTTCGCCCATAAACTCCGGCCGCCGGAAGACATCGGCGAGGTCGATCTTCTCCGGCACATCCAGCAGCGACGCATATGCCTTCTCTCCCAACGCTTCCGTGATGTGCGGATTCACCGGAATAATCTTGTACCCCTGCGCCTGCATGTACGCCGACACTCCGTGGCTGGGCCGCATGGGATTATCCGACAGGCCGACAACCGCAATCCTCTGCACGCGCGCTAACAGTTCGTGGATCGGATCGGCATTCTTCATTGACTCGTCCGTCATATTTACGACAAGCCTTCAGGGCAGTTTGCGCTAGTTCAACGGATCAAATACGTGCTTGCGAACTCAGTACTAATCACCAGCCCCTGACCACTGACCACTGACCACTGGCCACCAGCCACTGGCCACTGATCACTGCCTAATGCCCCTTCTTCTCCACCTTCTGCTTGAACATGCGCAGCGCCAGCTTGCGAATCGTTTCCGGGACCTCTTTATTCCCCGACAGGTTCTTCAGATCGTGCACCAGCAAATTCTTCATCAATCCGAGCGAGAGATCGAGCGGCGTTCGCGGATTGTAGACCAGATTGCGCATGATGTTGTAATTTTTGGCGAACCGCCTTTTCAGCGGAATCTGCCGCAACACCGCTTCGAGAACGTTCTTCTGCAGCGCAAACCCTTCCACCTCGCCATCGCTGACCTTCGGAGACTCGAGCACCGCCAGCGCCACCAGTTTNNGTCGAGCTTGGCAATCTTCTGCAACGTGCTGTCGCGCTTTTCCACGTGGCCGGGCGCAGCATGCTGCTTGGCATGCCCCGCCGAAATTGCTGCGGCCGTCCCCGGAGTAGCTCTCGCCTCCGCGGCGGTGCCCGCGGCTGGTACCGCAGTCATGACCGCCGCCGGCACCGGTGGCAAAGCTGCCGTTGGCTCCATACCCGATTCGTCATGAATCGCCCCGATGGGATGAAATGGTTTGTCTTTTTCCAATTCCAGTTCTGCTGCATTCTCGTTCAAGAAGCTGACCAGTGTTTCGTCCGCCGCAGCGTCCGGCGTTCCTGTTTCTGCGCTCGTCACGGCCGCTGCACTAGCCCTGAGCGCAGCCAGTTTGCTTTCAACTTCGGCAAGTTCATCTGGATGCAGGCCGGCATTCGATTGCAGGGCCATCAACAGAACCTGCGAATTCAACACCCGTGGGCTCTTCAGCAGTTCCTCGACCATTGGACGCGTTCCCCGGCTTGCCACTTCGCTCAGAGCCTTTTCATTTACCGACGGATTTTCCGCCAGCGCCGCCAACAGTTCCGTTCTCAGGTTTTCAAGCGCAGCGAAATAGCCAAGAACCTCGGCACTGGTCGCCCCATCC
>PLHN01000025.1 GCA_003139975.1 Acidobacteriaceae bacterium | reverse complement strand
ACCGCAACGAACTCGTCGTAGAGCCTCGCATCAATCTCGGGAGTAAATTTCTTGGTCGTCGGGGCTGACATGGGTCCCCACCTCCCTATTCTACTTCCATCTTAGCTCTTGATCATGATAAATCAAGGTAAATATTGATTGGCCCATATTATTGAAACTACAAATGCTTACCATGAAATCCAGCCCGCCAGCCTACCCCTCTATCCGCCAACCACCCCCGGCACTCTTACCCGAATCGTGTGCGGCACGCTCCGCAGCTTGGTCAGCAAAACATCGTCGCAAGCCTGATTAATGTCATAGATCGCATAGCCCAGATTCCCGCGCGTATCCAGCACCTGCCGCTCAATATTGATCCCGCGATCCGCCAGAATGTCGTTAATGGCGCGCAGAATTCCCGGCACATTATGGTGAATGTGCATCAGCCGGTGCGATCCCATCTCATAATCCAGATGGCAATGCGGCAGATTCACGCTCATCAGCGAATTCCCGCTGCGGAAGTAATCAATCATCTTCGCCGAAACAAACTGCCCAATATTCTGCTGCGCCTCTTCCGTGCTCCCGCCCACATGCGGAGTCAGAATCACGTTCGCCAGCCCCAGCAGCGGACTCGAAAACGCGCCGCCGTTATCCGGTTCCTTGGGAAACACGTCAATCGCAGCGCCGGCCAGCTTCCCGCTCTTCAAATGCCGAGCCAGCGCCTCATGATCAACCACCATCCCGCGGCTCAGATTAAGCAGGCAAGCCCCGGCCTTCATTGCCTGAAACTCTTCCTCCCCAAACAGATCCCGGTTCTGCGGTTTGCCGTCGACNNCGGGCATTTCCGCGCGCCAGCACATGCGCCACATCGTGGAAAATGACGCGCATACCCATCGCTTCCGCCAGGTCCGACACCTGCGATCCAATCTTCCCGTAGCCAACAATCCCCAGCGTTAGCCCGCGTACCTCGTGCGATCCCGCCGCCGACTTGTTCCACACCCCGCCATGCAGCTTTGTGCTCGCTTCAAACGTCCGCCGCATCAGCAGAATGATTTCCCCCATCGCCAGTTCGGCCACTGACCGGCTGTTCGAATGCGGATCGTTGAATACCGCAATCCCGCGGTCGCTAGCCGCCGCGCGATCAATCTTGTCCACGCCAATGCAAAACGCCCCCACCGACACCAGTTCCGGCGCCGCTTCCAATACCGCCGCCGTCACCCGCGTCTTCGAGCGCGCCCCCAAAATCGCGACCCCGCGTATTTTTTTCACGAGTTCCGCTTCGTCCATCGCTCCCTTCAGCGACTCGACCTCAAATCCCGCCTCCTCAAACTGAGAAGCCGCGACGCCGCTGATGTTTTCCAGCAATAGAACTTTCAATTTCCCTCCCAGGGTAAGGCCGCCGTCGAAAAGTCGACAGTCGATCAGGCCAATCAGCGCACAATCGGTCCTTGGAAATCCTCAAGCATTATAAAGGTCGACCTTTGTGATCCCGGTCGCACCGACGATAATGTCCGAATGGATGGCCTCACTTTCACTCAGGCCGCATCGCCCGCGCAGATCGAGCAAGTGCGCGATTTGTTCCTCGACTACGCCAAGTCGCTCGGCTTCAGCTTGTGCTTCCAGAATTTCGATCAGGAATTGGCACGCCTGCCTGGCCACTACGCGCCGCCCAAAGGCCGGCTGCTGCTTGTGGAATACGCGGGTGAGCTTGCAGGCTGCGTGGCGCTCCGCGAGCTCGAAGCTGGCATCTGCGAGATGAAGCGCCTCTATCTCCGCCCGGCATTCCGAGGCAAGGGTCTCGGCCGCTCCATAGCCGAGCATCTCATCGCCGAGGCTCGAAAAATGGGTTACGCGCGCATGCGTCTCGATACCGTTGAGCCCGTCATGCAAGACGCCGTCGCGATGTATCGCCGCCTGGGCTTCCGTGAAATTCCGCCGTATCGCGAGAATCCAATCGCGGGCGCTCTATATGTGGAACTCACCCTCTGACCTACTTCACCACAATCGTGCCCGTCATCTTAGGATGAAGCGAGCAAAAATATGAATAGGTGCCAGATTTAGCCAGCGTAAATTGAAAAGTGTCGTCCGTGTCAAGCGTCTTCGACTTGAACAGGAAATCGCTGCTGACCACCGTGTGCGGAGTGTCATCCCGGTACGTCCAGGTGATGGTAGTTCCGGCCTTTACGTCGAGAGCTTGTGGCTCGAATGTGAAGTTATCAATCTTAACTTCCGCCCCGGACGAAGTTCCTTTCGATGCGTCCGCCCAGGCACTGCGGTGTCCCGAAGCCGCGATCAATACCACCAGCACACTTAGTGCGCCAGTGGATTTGGCTGTGCACGCTTCGACCATCTCTTCAACCGGCGCACTGGCTGAGGCAAAGTGGTGAGCAAGCCCGCTTCTCTTAGAAAATGTTACAAATATATGGGGTCGCCGGGACAACGCCACCCGTCCTCCATGAATCTTTCAGCTGCACCCCGTCATCTTTAATGTTTTGGAGGAAAAGAAAAATGGCACAAACTTTGGAGGAAGTGAAAATGGCGCATGAGTTGCCCCCGCTGCCGTATGCCTATACGGCTCTCGAACCCACCATCGACGAGAAGACGATGCATCTGCACCACGACATGCATCACGCCGCCTA
>PLHN01000132.1 GCA_003139975.1 Acidobacteriaceae bacterium | reverse complement strand
GGCTGCATCGGTTCATGAGTTGGGAGCGGGCGATTCTTACCGACTCGGGCGGGTTCCAGGTTTTTAGTCTGAATGAACTGCGGAAGGTGACGGAGGAGGGGGTTACGTTTCGCTCGCACCTGGATGGGTCGTCGCACTTTCTTAGTCCGGAGCGGGCGATGGAGATCCAGATTGGGCTGGGCGCGGACATTATTATGGCGTTCGATGAGTGCACGGANNTCGTGGTGCCGAATCTTCTCGCGCAGAGCTTCGATCTTTTTCTCGATGGCGGAACTGGACATGACTGGGGAATTATAGTGCGGAGGGAAGTACCCAGTACCCAGTAGCCAGTATCCAGAGAAAACCAGCGTTCAGCCGTCAGCCGTCAGCCATCAGGGAGGAACGTCCCAAGTCTCAGGTGTCAGGTCTCAGGGAAGTTCTCAGTTCTCAGTTCTCGGTTCTCAGAAAGGCGACATGACACGTCGCCGGGATGCGACTGAGAACTGGGAACTGGGAACTAAGAACTGCTCTCAGGCTTTGTTTGGGATTGTGCAGGGGGGGATGGATCGGGAGTTGCGTAGGGAGTCGGCTTTGCGGACGGTCGAGATTGGGTTTCCGGGGTATGCGATTGGGGGGCTTAGCGTGGGGGAGCCTCGGGAGATGACCCGGGAGATTGTGGAGTGGACGCTGGAGTTTCTGCCTCGGGACAAGCCACGGTACTTGATGGGGGTGGGGACGCCGGAGGAGATTGCGCTTTATGCGCGCATGGGCGTGGATATGATGGATTGCGTTCTGCCTACGCGGGCGGCGCGGCATGGGCTGCTGTTTACGTCAGAGGGGCGGGTTTCGATCAAGCAGGCGCGGTATGCGGAGGACGCGGGGGCGCTTGATCCGGCTTGCAGTTGCCGCGTGTGCCGGCGGTATTCGCGGGCTTATTTGAGACATTTATATGCGTCGAATGAGCTTCTGGCGCAGGGGCTGAATACGGTGCACAACTTACATTTTTATTTGGAGACTATGCGGCGGGCGCGAGGGGAGATACGGGGCGCATCGGCAGGCGCGATGCACCGCAGCTGAGGTGTGCGCGTAAGAAAGCTTCTTTCGCCGCTCCTCGGCTTTGGCGCTCCCATGTTTTTGTACCCACGGCTAAGAGGCTCCACCGCGATGCACGAAAAACGAGTTCTCACGCACACACTTTAGCGCTGCGCCACCCAAAATCAAATGCAACGCAGGCTTTTTCCGCAACCCTGCTACGCCGTGGGCTGCGTCGTTGCCTCGCTTCGCGGCTTAGGGGTAGTTTGCCTAGGTGCGTCTCAATCTGTGAATTTTGGGGGTTTTATGAGTGGCTGTCCTTGACACCTGAGGGTGGGTCCGGCATGCTATCTAATTTGGGGACAGGTGCGTTTTCTTGCTGTACGGTCCCGGCCGGACTTTGGGTTTGGCAACTGCCGAAGCTGGGGTTTGGCACTGAGGTTTCGGCGTGCGGTGGTGCGGTCTTCATTCCAAGAGATCTGCGGCCGTAAGAGAAAGAGAATCCTGAAGTGCCGCGGCAACAAGAGGCAAACTTCTGCGGGAGGGTATCCCGGCGAGGCTACGCGGGAGGGTTCGGCTGCACGGTTGTGACGGAGTAGCTTGTTCGAAGGGATTGACTTGGTTGGAAATTCGATTTTCGGGGGTATGGGCGCGAGGTTGGCGCTCTGGTTGCAGTTTCCGGGCGGTTCCGGGCTGCTTGGATTGGCGCCGCTGCTGTTCATTTTTGCCATCTTTTACTTTTTATTGATCTTGCCGCAGCAGCGGAAACAGAAAAAATGGCAGGCGATGCTGAGCGAGCTGAAGACTGGGGACAAGATCGTCACCAGCGGCGGGTTGCGCGGGACCATTATCAGTTTGAAAGAAGATGCGGTGACTTTGCGTGTGCCGCCGGACAATTTGAAGCTTGAGGTCAGCCGCGGGTCGGTGGTTTCGGTGTCGACGGCGGAAGAGGGGAAATAAGCTTCGAGCTACGGGCTATGAGCTACGAGCAATCGTACAAACGGGGGTTGCTCACAGCTCATAGCTCGAAGCTCAAAGCGCTTTAGGTCTTTTCATGAATAAGAACCTTACCTGGAAGTGGATCGTTATCGTTGCGGTGCTGGTCGTGTTTGTGCTCGGGGTCTTCGGGAACCCGGCGAACTGGTCGAGCAAGGGGCTGGTGGCCTCGATCAAGGATCAGATTCACCTTGGGCTTGACCTGCGCGGCGGCACGCACTTGATTTTGCAGGTGCAGGTCAACGACGCGGTCAACGTGGATTCCGACAACGCCATCGCGCGGCTCAAAGAAGACATGCGGACGCACAAGCTCAGCTATGCCGACATCGTCAAGCCTGATCCGGTGAATCATCCGGAGACGGTCGTTGTCAAAGGCGTGCCTCCGGAGCAGACGACCGATTTCAAGAACCTGGTCACCGACCGGCTGACCGATTACGAGACGGCTTCTGCGCCGGAGAATTCCTGGACGGTTTCGATGAAGCCGTCGATCCTGGCGGACTTGAAGAACCGGGCGGTGCAGCAGGCGATCGAGACGATTCGCAACCGCATTGATGCGCTGGGTGTGAGCGAGCCAGTCATTCAGGAGCATGGACTGGGCGCGTACCAGATTCTGGTGCAGTTGCCGGGCGTGGACGATCCGGCGCGCGTGAAAGAAATCATGCAGTCGACGGCGATGCTTGAGATCAAGCAATCGCTGGGCGGTCCGTATTCGAGCGAGCAGGCGGCGCTGCAGGATAAAGGTGGCGTGCTGCCTCCGGATGCGGTGCTGATGCCGGGCCGGAGCATTGGGTCGACGCGGGATAACGAGAGCGGCGAAAACTGGTACTTGATTTCGCGGGCTTCGGCGGTGACGGGCCGCGATCTGCGGACGGCCGAGCCCTCGACCGACGAAAACGGGCAGCCGGCAGTGCGCTTTATTTTGACCAGCGAGGGCGGGCGGAAATTCTACTCCTTCACTTCCGGACACGTGGGCGACAACCTCGCCGTTGTTCTCGACAATAAGGTGCAGGAAGTCGCGGTCATCAAGGAAGCGATCCGGGACACGGGCATCATCAATGGACGGTTTACGCAGCAGCAGGTGCAGGATCTGTCGATGACGCTGCGTTCGGGCGCTTTGCCAGCGGGGATTAAGTACCTGGAAGAACGGACGGTCGGGCCATCGCTGGGAGCGGATTCGATCAAGTCTGGTGTGCGCGCGGCGATTGCGGGCATGCTGGCGGTGCTGATTTTCATGCTGATTTATTACCGCTGGGCGGGCGTGAACGCGGATGTGGCTCTGATTTTCAATCTGATCATTCTGCTTGGGTTTATGGGGTTCTTCGGAGCAGTGCTGACGCTGCCGGGTATTGCGGGAGTGATTCTGACGGTCGGCATGGGTGTGGATTCGAATGTGCTGATTTTCGAGCGCATCCGCGAGGAACTGCGCAACGGCGTGTCGCCGCGCGCCGCCATCACGGCGGNNCCATGCCTGGATCACGATCGTGGATACGCACGTGACGACCATTGTTTCGGCTGCAATTTTGTTCATCTTTGGCACGGGGCCGGTGAAGGGGTTTGCCACAACACTGGTGTTTGGTCTGGCGGCCAACCTGTTTACGGCGGTGTTTGT
>PLHN01000016.1 GCA_003139975.1 Acidobacteriaceae bacterium | reverse complement strand
CACTATCCCGAAGACGCCTGGGTCCGTCCGCACCAGGAGGCAATTCAGCGGTCAATGAAGCGCGCAGGACTAGCCGTAGCCGGCATAGCCGCCGGCGCCGCGCTCCTGTGGACGCTGGCGAGAAAGAGATAGCAGCGGCCGAGAATTCCGCAGGGCCAGTAGGTCAGGGGCCATTGTCCTCGCCCACCCTTGGCTGACGTCCTGGTCCGATTCCCCAAAATTGAGATAAGCGAAAGACAACACTTCTTCTTCCTTCACCAAGGGGGACGGCCCCGTCGGAACTCAAATTTCCATATAGGGAACGCACCATACCTTCGTGCGGCCCAAAACTCTCTCGTTCCCTAGACGCCGCACTGCCCGAAGCGAAACCTTACAAACAGCGGCCCGCGCACTCTCTTCGTTTCGCCGCCTCCGGCCCGCAAATTTCGAATCGAGGATTTCTGCAATGCTGCATCAACCTTTGTCCCGCATGCTTCTTCCGCAACCCCGCGGCCGGTCGTGGCCCGTCGTCATTGGCCTGCTCTTCTTCTTTCTTGCCAGTTACTGTGCTTCCGCAACTCCGCAAATGGTTTCTTTTGCCAACGCGTCGACTAAGATTCTCACCGCGCAAACTAGCGGGCTCAGCGGTCCTTCTGATGTCGCCGTCGATTCGAGCGGCAACCTCTACATCGCCGACTACTTCAATAACCGCGTGCTGAAAGAAACTCTCGCGAACGGAACGTACACGCAGTCAGTCATTCCCTCAACCCAACTGAATGCTCCTGCCGGCGTTGCCGTCGACGGCAGCGGCAACGTTTTTATCGCCGACTCCGGCAATAATCGCGTGCTCGAAGAAACGCTCTCGCAGGGGAGTTACACCGAGAGCACGATCGGCAGTGGGATGAACATCCCTTTCGGCGTATCGCTCGATGCCTACGGCAATCTCTATGTGGGCGACTCGGGCAACAACCGAATCCTGCTGGAGACACTCTCCGGCGGAAGCTATACACAATCCACACTTATCCCCTATGTGGCTCAGCCGTTTGGCGTTGTCGTCGATACGGCCGGCAACCTTTATATTGCCGAGCGCGGAATGAATGACGTCCTGAAAGAGACTCCGGTCAGCGGTGGCTACACACAGTCCGTCATCACCAGCAACGTCGTCGCTCCCTACAAGGTTATGGTGGATGGCAACGGCACCGTGTATGTTGCCGATACGTACCACAACCGCATCTTGACCGAGACCTGGAATTCGGGTGCCAGCTCTTACCTCGAGAGCACCATGATCGATCTGTCCGATCCCATGGGCCTGGCGGAGGATGCGAGCGGGAACATCTACATCGCCTCCTATGGCTATGATGCCATTGTGAAGGTGCAGACCACCCCACCTAACTTCGGTGCGCTCGCCGTCAACGCCAACACTCCCACCCTCTTCACCTTGACCTTCGTCTTCAACAGCGCCGGCAGCATCGGCCCACCCGCTGTGCTCACTATGGGAGCGCCGGGGCTGGACTTCCAGGACGCCAACACCGGAACCTGCACCACCAACGCGGTCGGCTATTCCTACAATCCCGGCGATGTCTGCTCGGTGGATGTGAACTTCCAGCCTTTGTTCCCCGGCGTTCGCAATGGCGCCGTCGAACTCCAGGACATTTTCGGAGACCCCGTCGTTACCACTTACATCACCGGCGTAGGCCTCGGCGCGGACCTCGCCTTCTTTCCTCCCGTCCGAACCGTCGTGACCGAGGGGCAATCACTCGATGACCCCGTAGGACTCGCGCTTGATGGCAACAATAGTGTTTACATCGCCAGTTACGCAAACAGCCAAGTCCTCGTAACGCAGATGTCCAACGGAGATTATCAAACTCCCTTTTCCATCGGGATCGATCTCGTTAATCCCACCGGAGTTGCGGTCGATGGCGCGGGCAACGTCTCTATCGCGGAAATCTTTGGCGCCCAGCTTGTCGAGGAATCGCTAGCTAACGGCAACTACACGCAAAACGTCATCGTCAGCGGACTGAACGACCCTGCCGATGTTGCCGTGGACGGCGTCGGCAACCTTTATGTCACCGAAAGCAATTTCGGCACCGCGCTCGTTGAGACTCCTTCCTCCAGCGGTTACACGCAGTCCGTCATCACCCACGATCTGACTGCTCCCTACGGAATCGCTGTCGACGGCGCGGGCAACGTTTACATTGCCGACTCGTCACTCGGCCAAGTCGTCAAAGAGACACCTTCCGGCGGGACTTACAGCGAAAGCATCATCGCCAGCGGGCTCAGCATGCCATCAGGAGTCGCCCTGGATGCCGCCGGCGACGTTTACATAACCAATAACGGTCACTCCGTGGTCCAGATGCTGCCTTGGGATGGAACAACCTACGGATCACTGCTCAACGTTGTTACCACCCCCTACCGTCCTAACGGCTTGGCCTTCGACGCCGGCGGCAACCTCTACCTCAGTGAAGGAGATGCCGCTATCGTGCTCAAGGAAAACTTCTCCCAAACCCCGCCCCTCGACTTCGGCACCGTAGGAGTCGGCCAGACAAGCAGTTCGCAAACTGTGGTCGTAGTAAACACGGGCAATTCCACGCTCACCTTCACCACCATTTCCATCACCGGTAACTTCAATCTCCAAACCGATTGCTCCACCCAAACTCCGCTGGCTCCCGGAGGGACCTGCTCTCTGAACGTGACATTCACCCCCACGGCGTCTGCCTACGAAACTGGAACCATGGAGGTTGCAAGCACGGTTAATCCTGCCGGGACATCAATCTCGCTCAGCGGCACCGGACAAGCCGTAGCGACCCGGTTGGCTTTCGGCGCGAGCATCCCCACCCCCATCGCCAACGGCGGAAATCTGGGAACGGTGACCGTGAATGTGCTCGACGGCTCCGGCAACCTAGTGACTGGTTCCACGGCTACGGTTGCGTTGCAAATCACCGGGCCGGCCGGGTTCACAACCTACAACACTTCCACCAGCGCGGTTTCCGGTGTGGCCAGCTTCAACCTCACCACGCTCGCGCTGACCGTCGCCGGCAATTACACCATCAGCGCCTCCAGCAGCGGCCTCACTTCGGCGCAAGCCAGCTTCACAGTGTCGCCGGCTGCGGCGACCGCGTTGGCCTTTGGCGCAACCATCCCCAGCACGGTCACGAATGGCGGCAATCTCGGGACATTGACCGTTGACGTGGTCGACGGCTCCGGCGGCACCGTGACCGGTTCCGCGGCCACGGTTGCATTGCAGATCACCGGCCCCGCCGGATTCACAACCTACAACGCTTCCACCAGCGCGGTTTCCGGCGTGGCCAGCTTCGACCTCACCACGCTCGCCCTGACCGTCGCCGGCAACTACACCATCACCGCGTCAAGCACGGGCCTGACCTCGGCGCAAGCCAGCTTCACGGTATCGCCTCCCGCATCGTTTGGCCTGTCGCCGGCCTCTAACACGCTGACCGTCGCAAGCGGCGCATCCGGAACCGTGAACGTGACCATCACCCCCACCGGCGGCTTTACGGGCGACATTGCACTCTCCTGTTCAAACCTGCCGGCGTACGCCAGTTGTTCTTTCAGCCCAGACTCACTGCAGGCCGATGGCAGCAACGGATCGCTGACCTCGGTACTCACAATCTCCACCAATGCAAGTCTGATCGCCTCGAACGGCCGCAGTAAAGTGCCGCTCGTCTTCGCCTGCTGGAGCGCAACCGGTCTGTTCGGACTGCTCCTGTTCCCCGCCGTGAAACGCGGCGGCAAGCGTCTGTCGCCGATTGCCGGAGCGGTGCTGTTGCTCGCTCTTCTGATCGTTTTGCCGGGCTGCGGTGCCATCCGTCATACCACGTCGGCGCAGCAAACACCGCCCGGCACCTACAGCGTAACTTTGAACGCCACTTCCGGTGGAAACACCGCCAGCGGCGTTCTCACCCTCAACGTCAACTAGGCCGGTTCGTTGCCTACCAGGGAGCGCGGAGATCGAAAACTCCGTGCTCCCGGTTTCGTTAACCAGTCGTCAGCCACGAGGCACGCTGTGAGCAATCCAGACCATGCTCGCTGGCCGCTCATGGCGCGCAGCTCAACTCTGTTTGAACATTCCCTTCTGCGACGCTGGCCGGGGTCGTTCTTGACTCTTGGATGTACAATTTGGATATTAGGGTTCTTGCAGCGCTCGCCCAGCACCTCCTGCCAGCAAGGGTTAAGAGATAGGAAAACCGCAGTTTCCGCTAAAGTANNAGCTCCATAGCTCTAGCTGGAGGGGGAGGAAGCTGGCAGCGAACGGTTCCTAAAAGGGATTTTTTTGGGGCGACGGCGCGTAAGCAAAAGCTGAATTTATGGAAACCGACAAGAACGCGGTTGCGGCGCTTCCGCCGTCTGCTGTTGCGCAGGCGTCGCCAGCACCGCCTGCGATCCACGACAAAACACTCCAAGGCTCCGTCCTCGTCCTCATCCA
>PLHN01000142.1 GCA_003139975.1 Acidobacteriaceae bacterium | reverse complement strand
GGCTGGGCGTTCGCCTGGCGCTCGCTCATTCAGGCGGAGATGATTTTTCTGAGCCTGGGACTGGGCCAGTTGCTGATGATGGGCCGCGACCTGAGCGACATGAATCAGGTGCTGGCGGTGATGATCCTGATCATCGTTCTTGGCTATCTTGTGGATGGATTGATCTTCCGCACCATGGAACGGAAACTGCAAGAGAAGTACGGGCTGGTGGCGGCGTGAGACAGCTACCAGCTTCTAGCTGCTAGCTTGCCAACTGCCAGCAATGATTTTCTTTCTTTTTGACTCGCTCATTGCATAGCCGCCTAGTGGAGACGGGGCAAGCCCCGTCTCTACTCAGCCTTTCACTTTCCTGCAAATTCATTTCTAATTGCTCGGCTATGATGCGAACACTTGCATTTGTCGGAATCGCTCTTCTTTCGTTGGTGGCGTTCGCCGCTGACAATGACGCAGATCGGGTGAATGCGGATCGTCTGATCGCCGAGGCACTCAAGCCTTCCGCGCTGGAAACGAACCTTCGGCACCTCGCCGATGAAGTGGGCGGACGCGTGCCGGGCACTCCGGCGTTTGAGCGAGCGGTATCGTGGGGCGAGGCCGCTTTTAAAGAAGCGGGCGCGGACGGCGTGCACACCGAGGAATTCACGATTCAGAACTCGTGGGCCGAAGGCGCCACGGAGATGAGCGCGTTGCTCGATTCCGGCGCCAGCTTTCCCGTGAAGGCCGTTTCCGTGGCGTGGGCGCCGGCGCTGGCGGCGGTGAAACATGTCTCCGTGGTGTATGTGGGGATGGGTAGCGCTCGGGAGTTCGCCCAGGCTGGAGATGTTGCCGGGAGAGTTCTACTGGTGGATAGCAAAGTGCTGGCCAGCTGGGACGACCTTATGGGGGAATACGCACGAGTACCTGGAGTGATAAACCTGGCGATGCAAGGCAACGCGAAGGCGATTGCATTCATCGCGACGCGGGAACACGGAATTCTATACCGTCATTCGAATTCGGTGGCGGGAGAGATCGATCCGATTCCGCAGTTAATTGTGGCGCGTGAAGATGGCAAGCGGATGGTGCGGCTGCTAAGAGCTGGAACCGCTGTGTGGGCCGATTTGGCGATTCCAAACAAAATTGGCGGGCCGATCAAGACGTGGAATGTGGTCGCCGAGATTCGCGGGCGGGAGAAGCCGGACGAGTTCGTCGTGCTGGGAGCGCATCTGGATTCGTGGGAACTGGGGACGGGCGCGCTCGATAACGGCTGCAATGCAGCGCTGGTGATTGATTCCCTACGGGCGATCAAGGCGTCGGGACTGAAGCCCCGGCGCTCGATCCGGTTCATCCTGTTTTCGGGAGAAGAAGAGGGAATGATCGGGTCGCGGGCGTATGCGGCGGCGCATCGCAGCGAACTGGATGAGGCGGCAGGAGTGGTGGTGTTCGACGGTGGTACGGGGAAGACAACGGGATTTTCATTGGGCGGACGGAAGGACGTGGTAGACACTGCGACAAAACTGGTTGCGCCGCTGGAACAGTTCGGGGCGAACAAGTTGATGACGTCCGCCGAGTCGGGTACCGATCATTACGATTTCATGCTGGAAGGCGTGCCCACGTTTGTGGCGGAGCAGGATGAGGCGAATTATCTGGAGAATTACCATGCCACGACCGATACGTTCGACAAGGTGGACTTCACGCAGCTTAAGAAGCACGTAGCCGAGGCAACGGCGCTGACTTTTGCGCTGGCGGATGCGGAGGGCCGCGTTGGTCCGAGGCTGAACCGCGCCCAGATCGAGCAGACCCTACACGAGACTCATCTTGATCAGGAGATGAAAGAGATGGGCATGTGGGACGAGTGGGCGACAGGGAAGCGGGGAAGGGCGGAGTAGGGCAGGGCTCGGGTCTCAGGTGGCAGGTCTCGGGAAAACCTGTCAGGAGTTTGATTGGCGCGACGGGAATTGGCCGCGGTTCCACAATACTGGGGCGGCTTGAGACCTGACAGCCGGCACCTGCGACCTGTATCGTAAGATTTCCTGTGCTCCTCTTTTGGATTCTCTTCAATCTGTTCATCATCGCGATGCTGGCGCTGGATCTTGGCGCGCACAACCGGCGTGCGCATGTGGTCGGGCTCCGGGAAGCGCTGGCGTGGTCGGGGGCGTGGATCGCGCTGGCGGGCGCATTTGCGGTTCTCGTGTTTTTCTGGCATGGCCGCGCGGAGGCGCTGCAATTTGTCACCGGCTATGTAATCGAAATCTCGCTCAGCGTCGATAACCTTTTCCTCTTTCTGGTTATCTTCCGATACTTCAAAGTTCCGGGTGAGCATCAGCACAAGGTGCTGTTCTGGGGCATTCTCGGGGCCCTGGTGATGCGCGGATTGTTTATCGCGGCCGGGGTTGGATTGATCCGCCGCTTTGACTGGATCACGTACGTGTTTGGAGCGCTGCTGATCTATTCCGGACTGAAGTTGCTCAGGCAAGGCGATCAGCAGATCCGCCCCGAGAAAAATCCGGTGCTGCGGCTGTTCCGCAGGTTCTTCCCGGTCACCGACAGGTATGAAGGTGGCCGGTTCTTCGCCCGCAGAGGAGCTCTCTATGCGACTCCACTGTTTGTCGTGCTGCTGGTGGTGGAGACTTCGGACATTCTGATTGCGGTGGATTCGGTCCCGGCGGTGCTGGCGATTACGCTCAATGCGTTCATCGTCTATACGTCGAATGTTTTTGCCATCCTTGGCTTGCGCTCGATGTACTTTGCGCTCTCCGGGATGATGGATCGTTTCCAGTACCTGCACCACGGGCTGTCTCTGGTGCTGATTCTGGTTGGGGTAAAGATGATCGGCTCCCATTACGTCAATGTGCCGACCGAATGGACGCTGGGGATCGTGCTGGCGGTGCTGGCATCGTCCATTGCGGCCTCGTTGATGAGTCCGAAGAAAGGCGCGACCGCGTAAATTGTTTCCGGCAGGCAAGACTGCCGCGCCCAGATGAGACTCTGACGCCATACGCTATGATGAAACCTTCATGATTCGCGTTCCAGTCACAACGCCGTCGCGCTCCTATGAAGTGCTGATCGGGAGCGGGCTGCTTGCGCGCACCGGCGAACTTCTCGGAAATCTTTCCGGAAGCAAGCGCGCGTTTGTGGTGACGGTGCCTCCGGTGCGAAGGCGGTGGGCCAAGGTGCTGGTGCAATCGCTGACGGCCGCAGGAATTGAAACGGCGCTGCTTGAAATGCCGGACGGAGAGCGCGCGAAACGGCTGAGCACACTCGAGAAGTTGGCGGAGAAACTTGTGCAACAGGGCGCGGACCGCGGCGCAACGTTGGTCGCGCTGGGGGGCGGTGTGGCCGGAGACGTTACTGGCTTCCTGGCGTCGATCTACATGCGGGGCGTGGACGTGATTCAGGTTCCGACCACGGTTGTGGCACAGGTGGACGCGGCGATAGGCGGCAAGACCGGCGTGAACCTGGTGGCGGG
>PLHN01000256.1:2895-9273 GCA_003139975.1 Acidobacteriaceae bacterium | reverse complement strand
TGCATTGACTGCGCCAAGTGCGCCAAGGCATGCCCGTCGGCGCTGCCAGTCGACAAACTGGTGGCGATCAAATCGGCCGAGTGCACCGGCTGCCTGGAATGTGTGGCCGTCTGTCCGGCGAAAGATACGCTGAGTCTGGCGCTGCCGGCGATCTTTGGGAACGCGATCCTCGGGAAAAAGACTCCCGGCCTTGCCCCGCAGGCTCCCAAAGTACCCGTGTGGGCTATGGCGGCCGTGATCGCCGCGCTCTTCTTCGGAGTCGTCGGATTTGCTAAGGCCTCGGGCTACTGGGATTCGCACGTGCCGCGAGCGCTCTATCAGCAACTGGTGCCGCACGCGGATGAGGCGCGGCATCCCATGCCGCGTGAGGGCAACTGAGATACCCCCGAGTTCCGAAGACTTAGGGCAGTTAGTCGGCGGGCCGTGCTCATTCAAAATCTCTATTGCCGGAAAGAGTCCAGACTAGGTAGTGTCCTAATTAGGACACTACCCCAGACTACGTTTGTTTTACTATCCCCGAACGGTGGTGTATCATCGGTGCCGTTCTTGAACCAAAAGAAAATTCCAGCTGATCTCTAAGGAGCGTGCGATGGCGAACTCACCCGGCATTCATAGGAATCGCAGCGTCACTTTCTTGAGAAAGGCGGGACAACTCACTGCATTTTTTGCTCTTGCGGTTTTGTGTCTGATCGCGTTCGCGGCGCTCGCCTCCGCCCAATATCCCAATCAGGAACGTGACCGTGAGCGCGCCTTCGACCGCGGAGCTGTTCGCGTATCGCACGAGCGGCTGCTCGTCGACTTCGGCGGCGGCAACGGCGGCCGGCCTTCTCCCGATGCCGTATGCGATGAAGAATCCATCGCCGTTGGATTCCACGTGCAGATGGGCGAGTTCTTCAACACGGCGTGGCTCGATTGCGTCCACATTCGCCGCGACGGCGAACTGGGAGACGAAGTCAGAATGACGGAGCGCACGGGCAGTCCCGGCGGGCGTCCCGTGCTAGACGCCTTCTGCCCGCGCGGCATGGTATTGCGCGGCCTTCGCGGACGCGCCGGAGCCTCCATCGATGAGGCCGTCGGCATGTGCAGCCCGTTCCACGAAACGGCCGAGAGAAGAGAGCGCATTGCAACGGAACCGACGCAGCCCGTCGTCCGTCCGCATGCCGGCGGACATCCCGCAGGTGCGGAATGCCCGGCTGGTTCCGTCATCACCGGCTTCCACTCCAACAGCGGCGAATACATGGACCACTTGTGGGTTCTCTGCTCGGAACTGCGGCGCGGCGACTAAGTTCACGGCATCCAGCCGGTATAGTCATCTCATGCCCGGAGGCACGCGGTCTTACCGTCCTGGGAGCCCTATAGCCATTGCGCGTTGCGAGTGCTGCCCATGATTTTGATCTTGGCGATGTTGTCGCAGCTTGGCCGGCTGCGGTAGTTGTTAATTGATCGTAATCGCACTCTTTAGAGCTACTCCGCCGCAATTCAATCTCAACGCGTCAGCCCGGCGTCGTACATCGCACCGTAACTGATATACTGCGCGACCGGATCCTCCGGATAGCTGATCTCCACCTTCTCAACTTTCCCCTTCTTATCGAAGCTCGCGGTCAGATGCGCGTTGATGCCCGCAAAATAGTTTGGCAGGTCCAGCTTCCGGTAGCGCGCCAGGATCTGGTCGCGCACGGCCGCATCGAAGTGGACTCCATATTTTTCGACCAATGCCTTGATCGCGTCGTAATCTCCTTCGGCTTTAATCCGCATCAGCTCCGCGAGCAGTATGCCTACGCCCTTGCGCATCTTTTCAAAGTCGGCCACGCGCACGTAGGTTTTGCCGCCGCGCGTAAACTGCTCGATCGAGCCGGGGACCTGGTCGGCAATGTAGTGCGCGATCAACTGGCGGTCGCGTTCGTGATCTTCTTCGATGGTGTCGCCATGCGGAATGCGGCGCAACTGAGTCAACGCGACCGAGGCCTGGTTGTAATACATCGCCTTGGCCGCCTCTTCCTGATCCGTGACGAGGCCGAGCTCTTTGAGCTTGGGATCCCAGATGTTCCAGNNCAAGAAGCGCTGCGGCGATCCCTGCACGCGGTCCGTGAGTTTGCCCGAGCCGTGGCCGATCACTTCATGCATGGCGACCAGCAGGCTGCGGGCCTGGTCCCCATACTTCTGATCACGCTCGATGGTAGCTGCATCGGGTCCGAACTCGGCAATCAAGGTCTTTCCACTCGCGGCATTCAATGCGCGGCTGCTGCCCGTGAACAGGAAATTCTTGGAGCCGTATTTTTCGTGGATCTCGTCTTCGTTCGGCAGATTGTCGCCGATGGTGGAGACGTTGAAGTCGCCGGATTCGACCAAAGTCTCGACGGCCTTCACCACTGGCGGCTTGAACGAAGTCCGCCGGTACTTGTCGAGCCAGGGCGCTTTCTCTTCAAAATATGCGGCATTGTCGGCGAGCTTGGTGATGGCCGCGGTCACTGGCTTGTCGGTGATGGTAACGAAGCTCTGCGAACTTCCCTTCGCCCCGCGGGCATCGCGATAAACCTCGATGAAACCGTTGTCGAAATCGACGGTCGCATCATTTTGTACCCAGGCAATTCCAAACGCAACCCATTCGGCGTAGTCGCCGGTCTGGTAATAACGGATGAGATGGCCGATGGCTTCGGCTTGCTGCGGATCGGCGTAGGCGCGCGCTTTCTCCAGGCAATCGTTCGCCTTCTTTAGAAACGTCGCGTACAGGCCGGGCGCAATTTTGCCGTCGGGTGTTCCGGCGCGATAGACGAATTCTGTGAGCTTGCCATCCGGCCCGCGGACCACGCGGGAGTCGAGCGCGTATTTGTCCTGGAAGCTCTTGAGTTCATCGAGGCTCAGCCCCGGATAGAAGGTGTTGGAGCTAGCCTGGATAACGTCTTTTCCGCCCGTCGGACTTTTCGCGACTTCCATGGGCTCGAAAGCCGCGTCGAAGACCGAGGCGCGCAGTTCATCGAGCTCGCGTCTCAAATCTGCCGGGGTTTTGAGCGGCGGCAGATCGGCATACGAGGTTTGAAAGGCGCCATCTTGCTGGGCCGATGAGGCGGCCAGGTTCAACTCTTCGAAACTGAAACCGGGCAGGAATTTCTGCGACGTAATGTCATTGTGGTTGCCGCGGTTGGCCCAGAAAAGCTTGGCAAAGTCGGCGAGTTTCGCCCTCAGCGCGGCGTCGATTCCTTTGTCATGCGCCAAAATTTCTTCCAGCAGCCGCTTTTGCCGCAGGCCATAGGCGGAGAACTGGTCGTAGATGATTGGGTCGATGGCGATAGAAGCCTGCGACAGCCAATAGCCGAGCGCCTGCTGGCGGGGCGTAAGCGCCTGGAAACTCGGCGCGCGCAGCAGGATAAACGCCGTATCGCCGGCACGATCAACCACCACTTTGTCGCTCTTATCCGTGGATTTGCTCGCGTTGGGGTGCTGGCACAGCACAGGTGCGGCTGCGAAAGAAAGCATGAGTACAAAAGAAATCGTTCTCAGAAACGAATGGGAAATAGGCTTTACGGGTTTCACAGTTACGACCTCCTGCGGCCCTTGCGGTCGGCCGGGCCAAACTGGGCAGGCTATCACAATCCGCAGCTATTCGGCGGTGCTTGCGCGGCCCGGCGCTGCTCGCATGCTAAAATCAAAGTCGGGGACTGTTTCTGGACGATGCTGCCTGACATCGAAAGACTGCTCGAACTGCAGGTCGCGGATCAGGAGATCCGCAGGTTGCAAGAAGAGATCGCCGAACTGCCCAAACGCATTGCGGTGATCGAACAGAAGCTCGCCGGAACCAAAGCCCAGCTTGAAAAAGCGCGCGGTGCCGCCAAGGCAGACGAGGCCAACCGCAAAAAGTTTGAATCCGCCATTCAGGACCTGCAAGGCAAAATTTCCAAGTATCGCGACCAGTCGCTCGACGTAAAAACCAACGACCAGTACAAGGCCCTGCTGCATGAGATCCAGTTCTCCGAGCAGGAAATCCGCATTAATGAAGATCGCATCCTCGAGGTGATGGTCAATGTCGAAGGGCGCGAGAAGGAAGTCAAAGCCGCGGAAGCCGAGTTGAAGGCCGAAACTGCCGAGATCGAGAAAGAAAAAGAAGACACGCGCCGGGTTACCGCCGAAGACCAGAAAAAACTCGCGGAGTGGAACGCCAAGCGCGATGCGCTCCGGCAAGGCATTGAGGACGATCTGTTGCGCCGCTACGAGCGCGTGATGAAGTTTCGCGGCAGCGGCCTTGCCGAGGTCCGTGACCAGAAATGCATGGGCTGCCAGGTGATGTTACGGCCCCAGACCTACAACGAAGTTCGCAACGGCGAGCAGATTGTCTATTGCGATTCTTGCCAGCGCGTCCTTTATTCCGATCCGGCGAAAGACGTCCAGCCCGAGCAGGAGACCGCCGAACCACGGCCAGGGCACGCCCGCCGCCGTCCGCGGCCGAAGTCCGACGCGCCGCAGGCCTGGTTCTATCGCCCCGATTACGGCGAAGCGGGTGAAGTGCTGCTTGTCTTCACCAATGCCAACGGCACGGCTACGCGCTCTATTTACGACTTGCATTCCGGCCGCCAGTTTGGCGACATGCTCAACCGCGAAGGCAACTACCGCCAAGCCTTCCCCGAAGATTTAACCGATTCCGCCATCCGCCTGAACGGCCACTGGGACGAGGAAGAAATGCAGGAATGGGGTTCGGAAATTCCCAGCAGCGCTCTCGACGTGTTGCACAACGACCTGCGCGCCGCCCAGCGCGAACACGGGAAAACCCACAAGCCCCATTCCCACGCCACAGCCGAGCATACTGCCGCCAGCTGACACGTGAGTCCCGCCAGCACGGTTATCGGTTAAGAGCTACTTCGTCCCGTACGGATTCTTATACCGCAGCACCTTGCTCAAATCCTTGCCGCGAATGATCCCTGCGGAATGGTACGTCAAGCTCCAGGAATCGATCGAAGACATGTCCGGGAAGATGCAGGCTTCGAGCACCGTATCGATGGGATCGGACTTCTGCACCCAACCACCGCCGTTCAGATTGATTCCTCCGAAAAGGTCCGTGCCCCCAAGCAGTGAGCAGTAGCAGGACGCCGGATTGCCCTGGCAGGTTCCGATCTGCACCTTTGCGTAGTAGGCCAGCGCCGCCAGGCTCGGCTTGTCGGTGTAGAGCGTGGAGAGCAGCACGTGAATCCGCGAACCACCTTTCTTCGATGTGAATTTGCAGAATTTGCGGTCTCCCGAAAGCGCAAACCAGTCCGGCTCGCCCGCGTTGGTGTTGTAGTACGGCTGGCGAGTGTCCACCTCGCCGCCCTTGCTCATGCAATAAGCCGCAGCCGCTACCTCGTTCTCGGGCTGGGCGTTTTCCGGCGCAGACGCCTGCGGGCCGCTGGCGGCCTCAACCGGCCGAAGGAAGAAAAACGACGAGAGCGAATGCAAGACAAATCATCAAGGCAACGAACGGGCGCTTCATGGGGGCCTCCTGGGATGCCAACGAAACTCGGCTTCCATGGCGGAAAGTCGAGGGATGAAGCCTACCACAAGAACGCGGCTGCCGGGAGTGGGATTTGCCGCTTGTAGCCAACACCGGCGAATCGTGGGCCCCGCCTTCCTTTTGCAGCTAGCGCCGCCAAATGGCCCTTCGTCGTGCGCATTCTGCGGTAAGATACCCGGCAAGGGGTGACTCATGCCTGAAGGTCCAGTTCTTTCCACATCGCGCCGATCGTTTCTGGGAGTGTCGGCCGCCGCATCCGCCGCGCTCGCGTTGCGCATCGTCACCGAGCCCATGCTGGCCCACGCCGCCCGCCACCTGATCCATGAAGGCGTGATGATCGACGCCAACGAGAATCCCCTCGGCCCCTGTGCCGCCGCCCGCGAGGCCATCATTGCCATCGCTGCTCAAGGTGGCCGCTACTCCGACTGGCTGACCGAAGACCTGATCAACCAGTTGGCGCAACTCGAAGGCCTTAAGCCCGAATACATTCGCCTCTATGCCGGATCGAGCGAGCCGCTGCATCACGCCGTCGCTGCCTTCACTTCGCCGCAGCGCAGCTATGTGACCGCAGATCCCGGTTACGAAGCCGGAATGTTTGCAGCCGGGGCGACGAATGCGCGCGTCCTCAAGGTGCCGCTTGCCAAGGATTACGCCCACGATGTTCGCGCCATGATTGCCGCCGCGCCCGATGCTGGGGTCTTTTATGTATGCAGCCCAAACAATCCCACCGGCACGCTGACCAGCCATTCCGATATCGAGTACCTGGTTGCCAACAAGCCGAAGGATTCCGTCGTCATGGTCGACGAAGCTTACATCCATTTCTCCGATGCACCGTCCGCGATGGACCTGGTCAAGGCCGACAAGGATGTGCTCATCCTGCGCACCTTCTCGAAGATTTA
>PLHN01000256.1:0-2866 GCA_003139975.1 Acidobacteriaceae bacterium | reverse complement strand
GTGCCCGAGCGCAAGCGCATCAATTCCGAGGTCCGCGGCCGAGTCTTCGCCTGGCTCGACAGCAACGGATATTCCTACGTCCCCTCGCAATCAAACTGCTTCATGCTCGACACCAAGCGCAACGGGAAAGAAGTCATCGAAGCCATGGCCGCCCAGCACGTCCACATCGGCCGCATCTGGCCCGTGTGGCCAACCCACGTACGCATCACCGTAGGCACGGCCGGCGAAATGGACCAGTTCCAGGCGGCGCTAAAGAAGGTGATGACGGGAGCGGTCACTGCAAGCGTGTCATCGGCGCGGCCCGCCCGCAAGCTGCGGAACGGCGATCTTCCGTATCGAGCGTAGGAGNNCGCGAAGCGGCGCGAGAATGCAGCCACGGCGCAAGCCGAGGGTTTCTACCGGGCAACGAGCAAAAGCCCCAGCGGAGCGAAAGAGGATCTCCCGCGCGCCGGCTTTGGCCTCACGGTCTCCCCATGTAACATCGCTCCATGCCGAAAAAGTTTCCCACGTCCCACCAGCCTCACACGGCTGCCACACCGTCTTTGCCAGTCGTGAAAATTTCCCCCCGCGGCGCCGCCCGCTTAAAATCCGGCCACCCCTGGGTCTATCGCTCTGACATCACCGCCGCAGAAAACGTCCCACCCGGCGCAATGGTCCACGTCGCTGACCAGCGCGGGAAGGTCCTCGGCACTGCCCTCTACAGCTCCTCCTCGCAGATTGCCATCCGCATGCTCGCCAAGAACGATGCAGAAATCCCAAGTTTGCCTTCGCTCATTGCCGAGCGCATTCGCGCCGCTCTCGCCTATCGGCAGCACCTCGTCGCCGATACCGACGCCTACCGCATTGTCTTCAGCGAGGCCGATTTCCTCCCCGGCCTCATCATCGACCGCTACAACGACGTCCTCTTCGTCCAGATCCTCACCCAGGCCATGGACGCCGAACCAGTTCGCGGAGCCATCATACAAACGCTGGTGGAGGGACGGGCGCCCTCGCCCGTCCAAGTCGATAGCGGCGCGCCTCCCGCTGGCATCGTAGAGCGAGTCGACGCCCGCATTCGAGACCTGGAGCAATTGCCGCCGCGCCAGTCCGGCCTGCTGTGGGGAACGAAGAGCTCAACCGTGATTCAGATGAACGGCGTCCGCTTCCACTACGATGCCCTCGAAGGCCAGAAAACCGGAGCCTTCCTCGACCAGCGCGAGAACTACGCCACCGCCGCCCGCCACGCCCACGGCCAGGCCCTCGACGCCTTCTGCTATCAGGGAGGCTTTGCCCTCCACCTTGCCCCACATTGCTCCGGCGTCACAGGCGTCGACAGTTCCCGCCCCGCGCTCGAAATGGCCGACAAGAACGCCGCGCTCAATGGACGCGAGATCGAATGGATCGAGGCCAATGCCTTCGACCTTCTCCGCGACTATGCCGACGCTGGCCACCGCTACGACACGGTCGTGCTCGATCCGCCCGCTTTCGCCAAGACCAAACGCGACCTCGATAAAGCTCGCAGCGGCTACAAGGAACTCAATCTTCGCGCTCTCAAAATGCTCAGCCCCGGCGGAATCCTCGTCACCTGCTCGTGCTCCTTCCACGTAAGCGCCGCTGACCTGCTAGAAGTGGTCGCTGCCGCCGCTAACGATGCGCGCAAAACTCTTCGTCTACTGGAGGACCGTACCCAAGCCAAAGATCATCCAATCCTGCTGAATGTGCCGGAAACAGGCTACTTGAAGTGCATGATCTTCAATGTAAGCAATTGAAAATATGTATGATAATGTGCTTGACAATAACACACTCATATTTTATTATCACAGTGTGCTTAATTGAAAGCGCAGGGAGCAACAAAACGTAGCGCCGGCGTCCCGCCGACTGTCGCGAGGGCATCCCGCCCTCGCTCTTGCGAAACCAAAGCCGTCGAGGCGCGACGCAGCTCCCACCCGATTTAAGTAGGAGGATTTAGTTATGACTTTGCTTACCCGTTACGAACCTAACCGTGAGTTCAGCAGCATCCAGGACCGCATGAACCGCATGTTTCGCGATTTCTACGCGCCGGAAGGGCGCGATGAATCGCTAACCACGACTTCCTTCGCTCCGCCGGTCGACGTCTACGAGGATGAACACAACATCACTCTGAAGATCGAAGTGCCCGGCATCGACGAGAAGGACATCGATGTCCAGGTCGAAAACAACACCCTGACCGTGCACGGCGAGCGCAAGTTCGAAAAGGAAGAGAAAGAAGAGAACTACCGCCGCGTTGAGAGCCAGTACGGCAGCTTCACCCGCACCTTCACCCTGCCCACGACCGTTGACCCGGAGAACATCCAGGCCGACTACGACAAGGGCGTGCTGAAGATCAAGCTGGCGAAGAAAGCCGAAGCCAAGCCCAAACAGATCAAAGTAAACGTCGGCAGTGAAAAGCCGGGCAGCCAGAAGACGCTCGAAGCCAAAGAGCCGAAGAGCGAAGGCAAGAGCGCCGGCAAAGCCGCGTAAGGCAATGCTCGTGTGGGGCGGACATTCTTGTCCGCCAGCCGGGCGAAGCCCGGCAGTTGTAAACTCAGCGGGAGGCGACACACAGCGCCTCCCGTTTTACTTGACGAAGTATTGTCATCCCGAGCGGAGCGACGGATCCCCCAGTTTTTCGGCGTCATCCAATTGCCTAGGTCCTTAGCTGCGTTCAGAATGAAATCGAATATAAGGAGTATCCCATGGCCATCCGTTGGGACAAATTCACCGTCAAAGCGCACGAAGCAGTCCAGCGCGCGAACGAGCTTGCTTCCGAGCACGGCAATCCGGAACTGATGCCCGTGCACATACTGGCGGCGCTAATCGAGGACAAAGAGGGCATCGTCGTGCCGGTGCTCGAAAAAATCGGCATCGG
>PLHN01000298.1 GCA_003139975.1 Acidobacteriaceae bacterium | reverse complement strand
GCCCATGCCGCCCTCGCCGAGCAGTTGCAGGATTTCATATCGCCCGCCGAGCAGGTCACCGATCTGTAAGACCGCGGCGCTGCCATAGAGTCCGGAGATTTGGCTGGGCGAGGGTGGTGGAGTGCGACGCGGCGGCAGGACTCCCGGCGCAATAGTGGCGTCGGCGTCAACCGTCGTTGCGCCGGCGTCAATCAAGGTAGCCTGATCGTCAGGAGTGACGGGGGGAGCCTCGCTCGGAGCGGGAATCGGCGAAGGAATCGGCACTCCGGTGGTTGAACTCTCCCCGGCAAACGGGGTTCCCACCGGGGCTCCTCCCGGCTTTTTGGATACAGGTTTCCCGTCCGGCCGTGACTCGGCATTATCCATGTTTCGACTCGAGGACGCCCCGAAGACCTGTTAAGCGCGCCGCCATGGAATGCACTCCGCGCCCGCGGGTGCTGGGCAGTGGGAGAAGTATATACGATTGGCGGGCTTGGCAGAACCATGCTTGCTAATCGCGGCGGCTGTTAAGAACNNAGCCGTTGAACGAGGGGGCAGCAGCGTCACGCCGATCATACCAGCGTCTTGTTCATTCTATGGGCCGAGGCGAACGACGGTCAACATCGCTCCTTCCGCGAGAGCAAACCAGCGATTGCGGCCTACTGGTCACCTCGCGAAAACACCACCGCATTCTCCGCTTCGCGATAAAATCTGTTGCAGATCGAACGCCGACATTTGTATGAAGGGACATTTATGCCCACCGCTTTTGAAAACCCTGCCGCTTCCGACGATTCTGCCGAAATGGCACGCCGCACGCTCGAACCCGAACAGTGCGCGCTGATCGTCGTCGACATTCAGGAGAAACTGCTGCCGCCCATCTGGGAAAAAGAGCGGCTGGTGCGCAATGCGCAACTGCTGATTCGTCTGGCTGGAATTTTGAAAATACCGGCTCTGGTGACCACGCAATACATGAAGGGGCTAGGCAGCACGGTGCCCGAAGTCGCGGCTCTTCTTCCCGACACACCATCCATCGACAAGTTGATGTTTTCCTGCTTCGGAAGCGACGTGTTCTGCAGCCTGCTCAAGCGCCTGCCCGGCCAGCGCACTACGGTGCTCTTGTGCGGGATGGAAACCCACATCTGCGTCATGCAAACGGCTCTGGGAGCGTTGCGTGAAGGCTATCTGGTGCACGTCGCGTCAGATGCGGTCAGTTCGCGAACCGAGATGAATTGGCGCATTGGCCTGGAACGCATGCGCGCTGCTGGCGCGATCCTCTCCTCGACCGAAATGATGATCTATGAGCTGCTGCGCTCCTCCGGCGCTCCTGCCTTCAAAGAACTGCTGCCGTATTTGAAGGGATAGTGGCGCCAGGAGTTTGTCGCCTACTCCTTCTTCTTCACACGAACCACGGTGAGCTTCGAAAAGCCCTCTTCGAACGTAGGCGGCTTCAGCTTCGCCGCCATGCGGCGCATGATGTCTTCCGGTACGACGCGGCCGCGCCGCGCATGCCGTTCCAGGCAGACTTCGAGCGGCACATCGAAAAACAATCCCTGCACATCGTATCCGTAGTCTTTCGCCAGCTTGATCCAGCTGTGCCGGTCGTGCGGAGTCAGGTTGGTCGCGTCCACGTAACTCAGGGGGCGGCGCGCAATCAGCCGCGCCTTCAGCATGGAGCGCAGGTTCGAGAACACGAGGTCCTGAAAGCGCTGCTCCTCGGCATCGTCGAACAGCAGTTCGCGCAGCAAGTCGCTCGACAGCGGACGAATATTATGCCGCTTGAACCAGGAACTCTTTCCCGAACCCGGCAACCCAATGGCGAGAACAACAACGCCCTTGCTCGGACGTGGTGTCGCAGCGATCGGAGACGTCGGCGGCAACTCGGCAACAACCGTATCTGGCGTGACCGGCTCAATGGGCACGGCGACAATATCGGAAGAAAGCGGTAGAGCCTCAACGGCAGCAACAGACGCAGCTTCGGCCGCAGTATCCGGTGCAGCGTCGGCAACAGAATCACGCGCAGCCGCAGCAGCCTTGGCTGGCGTTCGCTGTCCGCTTCCCCGGCCTCCGCGGCGCCGACGGCGGCGAACGGGACGCGCGCCCGATTCATTGGCTGCGGCGCGAGATTCCGGTTCCATTTCCCCTTGCGCCTCGATTTCGGGCCGCGCTTCTGGCTCCGGTTCGGGCGTGGGTGGAGTTGCGATCACTGGCGCTGCCTTCTCGCCAACATCAGCTTCGAAATATTTCGGTTGCAACGGTTCCGGTGCTTTCGCCTGCTCGGCCGAGTCGCTGCCACGTTTTGGGCGGCGCTTGATCCGATCTTTCATCCATTTACGCATACAGCGCTTGTAGCACACGGACGTGTGTACGGGCAATTGCCGCTCCGTATACAGAGCCGGGAAGGACGATGTTCTCTCATCCAAGCAGCACGATTTACAATGTGTCCAGCTTAGTCACAGGGGACTCCATGAATCCTACGCACCACGCTGCCGTTCCGGCCGAAGCCGGACAGATGCCAGCAGTTCCGCTTACGCTCGAAGGCTTTGCCACGCTTCATCAGATGATGCGCTTTCGTTGGACCGCCTGGCGCGCGCTCGCCGCGAACGACCGCCGCGACATCGCTGCCGAAGCATCTTCCGCGCTCGCCAAGATGGAGACAAAGTCAGACGGCCAATCCGCGCTCTTCTCGCTGCTCGGCCACAAAGGCGACTTGATGCTGGTGCACTTCCGCGAGAGCTTCGATCAGCTCAATCAGGCGGAGCTGGATCTGGCGCGGCTGCGGCTTAGCGACTTCCTCGAGCCCACCACTTCCTATCTTTCGGTGATCGAACTGGGTCTGTATGAATCCAGTCTGAAGACTTACAAGGCGCTCGCCGAGCGCGGAATCGAGCCGCATTCGGAGGAATGGAAGAAAGCGATTGCGGAGACGATCGCGCGGCAGAAAGAAGCCATGAAGCCGCGTCTCTACCCCGAAATACCGCCGAATCGCTACGTCTGTTTCTATCCGATGAATCGGCTGCGCGGCGAAGACAAGAACTGGTACACGCTTCCGATGGAAGAACGCCAGAGGCAGATGAACGAGCATGGGATGGTCGGACGTCGCTATGCGGGTGAAGTCAGGCAGATCATCAGCGGCTCGATCGGTTTTGACGATTGGGAATGGGGCGTCGATCTGTTTGCCGACGATCCGCTGGTGTTCAAG
>PLHN01000496.1:279-5805 GCA_003139975.1 Acidobacteriaceae bacterium | reverse complement strand
TCGTGGCGCGTATCGCGCGCGTGATTGACGGCGAGATTGGTCGCGATCCGATAGAGCCAGGTGCTGAACTTGGCGCTCGCCTCGTAACTTGAACGCGACCGGTACACGCGCAAAAAAACTTCCTGCGCCAGCTCTTCGGCCGTAGCCGGGTTGTGGCACAGGCGATACATGAAGCCCACCAGCGGACGGCGGTACTTTTGAACCAGATAACTGAAGGCCGAGTCATCGCCTGCTTTGACGCGCAGCATCACATCGGCATCGGACGAGCCCTCGACGGAATCGGCCCTGGTGACAGGGGCAGTAGGCGGTGTCCCTGCGTAGTTCAATAGCCCCCGATCGATGGCTATGCTGCTCACATCTGTGGAAACCCCGTCGGCGGGGGAAAGTTGCGCTTCGCCGGGCTCTGCCGATGGCGCTGAAGTGCTTTCCCGTGAATTACTTACGGGGCCGGTCTCGGGGATGTCGGAGGCAACCATGAAGGGGTGACTCAAAAAGGCTATCTGGTGCGGAAAGAGCGGTCAAGAGGTGGGCACTTCTCATCAGGTAATGCTTCGGTTTCCGGGATTCCCGGTTGCAAACCAAAGTACAATCAGAACTCCGTTGCGCAGGTGGCAATATCAAATCTAGAGCCATAAAGCCCGAGATGAGGTTGATCCCATGAGAAAAGCGATCCTATTGGTTGCTGGCGTACTTGTGCTTGTGTCGATTCTGGACTCGCTCGCGGTTGGCGCTTCGCCGGAGGCGAAGACCACGGATCAGGGCACATCGAATGGCAAGACGGCGGATCAGAAGACATCCGATCAGAAAGCCTGGGCGAGCGAACTGGAGACATGGAGGGCGCAGCGAGCGACGAACCTGCAGGCGCCGGAGGGCTGGCTCTCGCTGATCGGGCTGGAGTGGCTGCGCGACGGCGACAACAGCTTCGGGTCGGATGCGGACAATCGTATCCAAATCGCGGCCAAGACTTCGGCACACATCGGGGTGGTGCGTCTGGAGAAAGGCGCTTTGCGATTGCTCGCGCCGGCGGGAGGATTTCCCAGGGATTTCATGGTCGATGGACACCCTGCACAGGAAATGGCGCTGGCCGCTGACGACGCCGAGAAGCCGTCGAAGCTGACCATCGGCACGATCACCATCATCGTAATTAATCGGGATGGCCGCTTTGCCCTGCGGATTAAAGACCCGCAAGCGCCGACGCGCACGGGCTTTCACGGATTGCGGTGGTATCCGGCGAACGACAGCTATCGCATTCGCGCGCGCTGGATTCCTTACAACCCGCCCAAAGTGCTCGATATTCCGACCGTTCTCGGGACCACGACACACCTTCCCGCGCCGGGCGCGGCGGAGTTCACGATGGACGGTCAGACCGTGCGCCTGGAGCCGGTGCTCGAAGACCCGAAGGCGACGGAGCTGTTCTTCATCATGAGAGATGCGACCAGCAAGACCAGCACCTACGGGGCGGGACGATTTCTGTATTCGGACCTCCCCGATCATGGTGTCGCGCAACCGGGCGAGTTATTGCTCGATTTCAATCGCCTGATCAATCCGCCGTGCGCGTTTACACCTTATGCGACTTGCCCTCTGCCTCCGCCGCAGAACCGGCTGACGGTTGCGATTCCCGCGGGCGAGCAGCGATACCACGATTAGCTGCCGCCTTCCTTCTGGGAATAGAGCGCCCACGCAGTCGCCAGGTCTTGAACGATGTGGCCGAGAGATTTGTAGACGGTGATCTCCTCCGGGGAGCGGCGCCCTTCGACCTTGCCCGCCAGCACATCACCAATTTCGGCGACGATGTGTTCATCACCGATCAGGCCAGCCTGTTTGGCGCGGAGGAACTCCGCTCCCTGCTGTAGAACCCCCTCGCGGCTGTCGGCGATGAAGCGGGAGCGGACAACGAGGTCATTATCAATCTCGGCGGGACCTGCGTAGCCGGAACCGACCACGTTCACGTGCGTGCCAGGGCGCACCCATTCGCCCTTCAGGATGGGCTCGGGCGCTGACGTGACGGTGCAGATGATGTCGGCGTCGGCGACTGCCTCCTGGACGGTTGCTGCCGGCGTGACGAGTAGGCGGAATTCCATTTGCATTCGCCGCGCAAAAGCCTGGGCGCGTTCGGGCGAGCGTCCCCAGACGACGATGGATTCGAAGTTGCGAACCTTGCGGATGGCGCGGGCGTGGGTTTGAGCCTGTTCGCCATAGCCGAGCAGGGCCAGACGGCGGGCCTCTTTGCGTGCCAGGGCGTCGGTGGCGACAGCACTGGCGGCTGCGGTGCGAATGGCCGTGATCTCGCCGGCATGGACCGCGCAAACGGGCGCGCCGGTTTCAGGATCGAAAAGGATGACGAGTCCCTGGTGGGACTGAATTCCGCGGGCGAAGTTCTCGGGGAAGACGCTGATCAGCTTCGCGCCGAATGGGGCGTGGTCGCCCATGGCTCCGGGCATAATGCCGAAGACGCGGCCATCGGACAACGGGATGAGCGAGCGCAGCAGTTGCTTGGTTTCGCCGCGCGAGAATTGGATCATTGCTTGGCGCACGATGGGGATACACATTTCGTATGTGAGGCGTCGGGCTACTTCTTCGCGGTCTATGAAGCGCATTGCCATCCCCTCAGGTCGAGTGGCATTCTGTATTCAATGTCTTTACCACGGAGTCACACAGGGACCCAACTGTGTTTGCAAAATCTTTCGGTGTGGTTTTCTGAGAGATATTTCTCCGTGCCCCCGTGAATCCGTTGTGAAAAAAGGGCAAGTTAGTCATTCAATGTGATCTGCACGCGGCAGTGATCGCTAGGTCCCCACTCGTCAGGTTCATTCAATGCACTGACGCGCATTTGCTCTTTGAGAGTTTTGGAAACGAAGACGAAATCAAGTTGCCGGGTGGCAGAGGTGGGGTTTTGGTGAGACGTGTAGTACGTCGGAACATTCTTGCTCGTCTGGGGCAGTTCGTCGGGCCACGGTTTTGCACATCTTCCGTTTGGTGCTTGCGGACCTACGAACGACAATCCGAGCGTAGCCATTCTTGCAAATACCGTGCCATAGCGAGACGCCCAATGAGTACTGCCGTGCTCTCCGTATCCGTACAGGATATTGAGATCGCCAGCCGCAACGATGCGGTGTTGATGGGTATGCCCGATGAATGCGGTTAGATCAGAGATCACGCGGTGAGCCGAGGCATCAGCGTAAATCTGTCTGCTTTGCGCCGCTGGATGGAACTTTTCCCATGGGGCGTACATAGAGGCGACTATCAGAGGTTTTCCGTTCAACGGTGTGACAATCGCAACGGCAAGTGTGCCCAATCGGCTGACTGCCAATTCGCCGCGCTTGGCATCGGCGATAGCCTTTGGCTCAAGCCACTCCACGTTGACGCAATTTGAGAGCCTAACCACAGCCGTGCGCCACGGTCGGTTGCAACCGGCACCGTCTGTTTTCCAGGGACCGGAATCAATGGCAATCCTTTGCGCTACGTCGGGCGGCGGTGGCGCTGCCTCTTGAACCAAGGCAATATCGGCGTCCATCTCAGCGAGGCGCCGCCACGACTCCTCACGATGTGCGAGGTTCCATACGATGATTTTCAGCATGGTAGATTAGGACTTCTTGTTACGCTTCCAGCGGGTTTTGGCAACACCTAGTGTGGCATGATGGGGATGCCATTACCATCGGCAAAGCGAAAGCGAGGCTGTGCAAATTCAAACCGGCCCGTACCCAAATCGTTTTGTTTGACCCATTTCCGCTGCGCACGATAGAATGGTCGAGTTTGCCTGTACCCGCGGGTCCATTCTGGACGCGCGCCGCGTTTCCGGTTAAAAAACCGTAGCGCCGGGGTCCCCGACACGCGCGATTTTCGCGTGACGGGGTGAGAAAACAGCAAGCACAAGTTTGATCGGCCAGGTTCGGCTCGGGCTGAGCTGGCATGGGCGGACACGAGTGTCCAGCCTACGTAGGCAATTTGGAGGACTTATGTACGCGGTGATCCGCGCAGGTGGTAAGCAGTACAAGGTCGCCCCCGGGGACGTGATCCGGGTGGAAAAGTTGACTGGGACCGGCGGGCCGGTGGAGTTCAACGAGGTGCTGGCGGTTTCCTCCGAAGCGGGCAGCGTGGTGAAGCCGGGATCGGGAGCGAGCGTGACCGGCGAAGTGCTCGAACAGGGCCGGGGCGCGAAGATCCTCGTGTTCCACTACAAGAAAAAGAAGCAGTACAAAAAGCTGCGCGGGCACCGGCAGGACTACAGCACCGTGCGGATTACCGAGATCGCTTTCGATGGGCAGTCGTTCAAGGCTCCGGAGCTGCCGAAGAAAGAAAAGAAAGTGAAGAAGGCGCCCGCGGAGCATGCAGGGGCTGCGGAAGGTTCGGCGAAGCCCGCGAAGAAGGCGGCTAAGAAGGCAGCCACGAAGAAGAGTGCTCCGAAGAAGAAGTAGTGGACGGGGTTTTCGACTGCATGTCTTGCGCTTCGCGCAAGCCACTCCGCGCAGGATGACAATTTAGATCCGACTGGCAACTGGCCACTGAGAGCTGATTTTTATGGCGCATAAAAAAGGACAAGGCACTTCACGAAACGGGCGCGACTCAAACGCGCAACGGTTAGGGTTCAAGGCATTCGGCGGGCAGGTTGTTCCCGGCGGCACGATCATCGTGCGGCAGCGTGGGACGCGGGTAAAGCCGGGGCTGAATGTCGGCCGCGGCAAGGACGATACGCTTTTTGCCAAGATCAGCGGCCGCATCAAGTTTCTCGACAAAGGCACGATGGGCAAGTTCGTCATGGTCGAGCCGGTCGAGGCGAACTAAAGTTCGCGCGCGTTTCTGCTCCGGATGTCCAAAGTAACCATTACGGTCTCGCCTTCGTAGATCGCGGGGAATTCGAGACCGTGGCCGGCCTCCAGACAGTGGACGCTGTACTTGCCGCCCGCGACCACGGTGGGCGCGCTCAGGATACAGTCGTCGCCAAACCCAATGTTGTTTTTAAAATGGCTGGCGACCATGTTGCAGATTTCGCCGATGGCGTCGGTCTTTTGCTGGGCGGCTTCTTCGCTGGAGATTCCCAGCATCTGGGAAGCGATCTTTGTGGCCGCACTCTCGCTACAGCGCAGGCTGAGGATGGCGCGCATGGGGCCCGCGATCCCGACCATCCCGGTAACGTATTTCGTGACTTCGGAATCTGCCCGCTCCAGGACAACCCCAGGAACGTCGCCTGGTTGGGGCACGGCTACAGCGGTGCCGAACATGGGCGAGAGCACTTCGAGCGTGGCGTCGCGCAGAGCTCCCCACCACTCCGATCGTGGCGCAACAAGTTTGCCGGTGTCTGCTGTTTTGGGCTTGGTCATGAGTTAAGACACGTGCCCCAATGGGATAGATCGGCAAGAACGGTCAAGTCATCAATCTGGATCTTCGGGCGGAAGATCATGGCCCTTTATACTGAACTGACTGCCCGAATGGCCCGGCGTCGTGCTGCGGTGCTCTCTTAATGTTTATCGACGAAGCCATAATCCGAGTCAAAGCTGGCGACGGTGGCAACGGCTGCATGGCCTTCCG
>PLHN01000496.1:0-260 GCA_003139975.1 Acidobacteriaceae bacterium | reverse complement strand
AACGCGGACGCCATGGCGAAGGCGCCAAGAAGACCGGCCGCGACGGCGAAGACATCGTTCTGAAAGTGCCGGTGGGAACGATCGTCTATGACGAAGCAACCGGCGAGAAGGTTTATGACTTTTCGCGTCCTGACGAGCGGGTCGTGATTGCACGTGCCGGACGCGGCGGACGGGGCAACGCCCAGTTCGCAACTTCGACGCACCAGGCTCCGCGCGAGCACGAAGATGGACGGCCGGGCGAGGAGCGCACTTACCGCCTG
>PLHN01000473.1 GCA_003139975.1 Acidobacteriaceae bacterium | reverse complement strand
CATGAATGACATCAACTTCCCGGCGGGTGTGTTGCAACCGGCGTTCTTCGATGCCACCCAGCCCGACGCATTGAACTACGGGCACATTGGCCTGTTTATGGGGCACGAAATCACGCATGGGTTTGACGATGAGGGGCGGCAGTTCGACGGTCACGGGAATCTGGAAGACTGGTGGACGAAGGAAGACGGGGAGAAGTTTACGCAGAAGGCGCAGTGCATTGTCGATGAGTACGCGCAATTCAAAGTGGGCGACACCAACCTCAATGGCAAACTGACGCTGGGCGAAAACACCGCGGACAACGGGGGTATGCAACTTACCTACTCGGCATTCCTGGCGCGAGCTGCGCAGGAGGGAATCGACCTTAACAAGAAGTCGGAGGACGGCTACACACCGGTGCAACTGCTGTTCCTGGGATTCGCGCAGGATTGGTGCTCGGAGTGGCGTCCGGAACTGGAGCGCCTGATTGCGACGACCGACCCGCATTCCCCAGCGCGCTTCCGCGCCAATGGGGTGCTCGTGAACGTGCCCGAATTCGGAAAGGCGTTCCACTGCGAAGTGGGCCAGCCGATGATGCCGGCAAAAACGTGCCGGGTGTGGTAAAGGCAGGGTGCGGTTAGTCGACAAGCTCAACCAGGCCGGGTGCGCCACACATCGCGTCGTTTGCGATGCGTGGGACGCAAATCCCCCTGCTGACAAACATCCTGGTCTCGACGAACGGACCCGCGGCACCCTATCATGAAGAAAAATCATAAGGAGGTCTAATCGTGGCCGAACCAACCTATGACGAATTGAAGGGGAAACTGCAGGAATTGGAAAAGCAGGTAGAAACGAAGAAGCGCAGCGGCGCCATAGAATTCCGCGTAAGCGAAAAGGGCGGCGTGAGCGTTTACGGCCTCGGCCGCTTTCCAGTCACGCTCTACTACGAGCAATGGACGCGGCTGCTCGATACCGTTCCTGACCTTAAGGCCTTTCTTGAGGAGAATAAGAGCAAGCTGAAGCTGAAACAAGGCTAACGGAGCTTGCCGAAGGCTGTTCTCCAATCACCGCAGCTCTAATGCGGCTGGCTACAATGCGCGCTGACGCTATGCCCGATTTAACGAGCTTCCGTGCTATGGCCGCGCCGGACGAAAGCGAATTCTTCGACGCTGAAGATGCGTTGGAGGGTTTTGACCGGCTGATGCCGTTTCGCGTGCAGGACATCCTGCTCGTTTCGAATCTCTACGACTCGTTCATCCTGCGAGAAGACGGGCGGTTGAATGAACTGCTGATCGGTGAGTCGCACGAGTTGAACCTGCAGCAGATTCCCGGAATCACGCATGTCTCAAGCGGATTTCAGGCGCTCGAATTGGCGCGGTCGCAGTCGCGCTTCAACCTGATCGTGACCAACCTCGCGGTTGGCGGCATGAACGCCGCTCAGCTGGCGGGCGAAGCCGCCAAAATCGGGCGCGACATCCCCATTGTCGTGCTGGCGTACGACTATCGTGAGGTCAAGAGTTTCATTGCACGCAATCCATTGACCGACATCGATCGCGTGTTTCTCTGGCAAGGGAATGCGCGCATTTTAATCGCGATCGTCAAGTATGTCGAAGACAAGCGCAATGTGCGCCATGACGTAAAGACGCTGGGCGTGCCAGTGCTGTTGGTGGTGGAGGATAACATTCGCTATTACTCTTCCATTCTTCCCGTGATCTACACGGAGTTGATCAGCCAGTCCGGGCGCGTGATCCGGGAGGGGATCAACGTGGCGCACAAGCTGGTGCGCCAGCGGGCGCGGCCGAAAATTCTGTTGTGCTCCGACTATGAAGACGCCGCCCAGCAGGTAATGGAATACCGCGACAATCTGCTGGCGGTCGTGTCGGACGTGCAGTTTCCGCGCGCGGGCGCTGCCAATGAGAATGCGGGCTTCGAACTTGCGCACATGATTCGCGATCTGGTTCCCGATGTTCCCATCGTGCTGCACTCCAGTCATACGGAATACCGGTCGCGGGCGCACGCGGAGGGGTTCGAGTTCCTGCAGAAACGCTCGCCCACGTTCTTGCGCGATTTCCGGCGGCTGCTCACGCAGCAGTGCTCGTTCGGCGATTTTGTATTCCGCATGCCGGACGGCACCGAGGTCGCCCGCGCCAGCGACCTGAATGCGCTCGAGGAAAAGCTGCACACGGTTCCGGCGGAGAGTCTCGGATATCACAGCGAGAGGAATCATTTCTCCCGCTGGCTGACAGCGCGGACTGAGTTCGCGGTCGCGCAGAAGTTGCGGCCGCGGCGGGTTTCCGACTTCGCAGATCTGGAAGCCCTGCGGCGGGATCTGATTCAGTCCATCAGCGGCTACCGGCGGGAGCAGGCCGAGTTCCTGATCGGCGACTTTGACGCGGCGACGTTCAAGGCCGGTGACGCGTTTTTTCTGCGCATCGGAGCGGGATCGTTGGGAGGCAAGGCGCGGGGTCTCGCGTTTATGCGTCATCTGCTTTATAAGCGGCGCTTCTCGCGCCGTTTTGCCGGAGTCAAGGTCGGTGTTCCTCGCGCGCTGGTCTTGAGCACGGACGTATTCGATCGTTTCCTGGGGGAAAACAATCTTTTGGACTTTGCGATTCATTGCAACGATGACGCCGAGATTGAGCGGCGGTTTCTGGCTGCGCCGCTGCCGGCTTCTCTGCGCGGCGATTTGCTCGCGTTTCTGGCGGAGGCGACTTATCCGCTGGCAGTGCGGTCTTCGAGCTTGCTGGAGGACTCGCAATACCAGCCTTTCACGGGCGTATATGAAACGTTCATGCTCGGCAATCACCAACCAGATATAGAGGTTCGACTGGCGCGGTTGACGGAGGCGATCCAGCGTATTTATGCCTCGACCTTCAGTCAGCACGCGAAAGCATACGTCCGCGCGACTCCCTACCGTACCGAAGAAGAAAAGATGGCGGTGATTCTGCAGCAGGTCGTGGGCGCGCCGCACGGCGAGCGGTTTTATCCGGACTTTTCGGGTGTGGTGCGTTCGCGCAACTTCTATCCTGTCCCGCCGATGGCGCCAGAGGATGGGGTGGCGGCGGTGGCGCTCGGAATGGGCAGGGAAGTGGTGCAAGGAGGAAAGTGCCTGACATTTTGTCCGCGCTATCCGCAAAACCTGGTGCAGTTTTCTTCGGTCNNTGCTGACGACACAGACGGTGAAAATGATGAGCGTCTGGCTGGGCTCCGTGAAGTGCGCTTCGCGCTCTGCGACGCCGAGAGCGATGGAACGCTGCGGACTGTCGCTTCCACCTATAGCCGGGATAACGACGCCGTGTACGACGGGATGAGCCGCCCGGGAAAGAGGATTGTGAGTTTTGCACCCGTACTTAAGCAGGAGGTCTTTCCGTTGGCCCCCATCCTTCAGCAGCTCTCCGCCATTGGCGAAGATGCTCTGGGGCAGCCNNGCGGAGTTTGGTTTCCTGCAGATCAGGCCGCTGGTGTTGTCGCGCGAGGGAGAGGAACTCCGGATGGGCGACGTGAATCCGGGCGATCTTATCTGCCGCAGTGCGATGGTGCTGGGGAATGGCCGCGTACAGAATTTGCACGATGTCGTGGTAGTCGACTTTCACCGTTTTGAACGGGGCCGCAGCCAAGAGGTCGCCGAGGCGGTCGCGGATTTTAATACCAAGCTGGCGCTTGAGAACCGAACGTATGTTTTGATCGGCGTGGGCCGGCTGGGGTCAAACGATCCGTGGCTTGGCATCCCGGTCGAGTGGGATGAAATTTCCGGGGCGCGTGTGATCGTGGAGGCCGGTTTCCGCGATTTCCGCGTGACCCCGTCGCAAGGCAGCCACTTCTTTCAGAATCTGATGGCGTTTCAGGTCGGTTATTTCACGGTGAATCCAGACGCGGGAGAAGGATCGATAGACTGGGCATGGCTCACGGCGCAACCGGCCGCCGAGGAACGGGGGTACGTGCGCCATCTGCGGTTCAACGAGCCGCTGCTGGTAGTGATGAACGGCAAGGCGCGCGAAGGGATGATCTTCAAGCCGGGATCGGGCACGGGCGCGCTGCCCGCCTGACCTGCCGCGTTTTCCGCGGAAGAATGGCGCGCAACCTCTGGCCCATCACCGCGTCACTCCGATGCGGGAACATACACTGCGTCGGCCGATACAAGGTCGACGTTATGCAACTCGGTCCTCAACTTTACGTGCTGCAAACCGGGCTTTTTCTTCGGCTTCGCCGCGAACGTCAGCAGGTATTGGTGATTCAGCCGTGCGGCCAGGTCTTTGAGATACGGTGTAAAGTCTACGGCCGGCCCGTTGAAGCCGATGTAATACGCTTCGCCTCCAGTTTCTTCGGCGAGCTTTGCGAGGTAGATCTGCCCCCAGTAATTAAGCCAGTAACTGTGCCCGACGTGGCCGGCACTGGGCGCGTAAATAGCAGAGGGCAGTATTCCGGTTTTTTGACAATCCTCGATGGCCGCCGCTAGATAGGGATCGAGCATGTCGCCAGTTTCGTAATAGGGGTCGAAGCCATTCGTGACCATGAGCACTTCATGGCGCGTGCCGTCTTGCTGCCAGTGCTTCGCCAGGTCGCTGAGCGAAAAATACGGGCTGGCATCTGCGCCGAAGTAGCCCACTGGCAAGCGAATGGCTTTGGCGGCAAGATCATGGTTGTCGGTCAGGTTCTGCTCGATGCGGGCGGTGCCGTTCTGCATGTATGCGACGCCGATCTTCGCCGTTGCCGGCTGTGCGGCGATGAACTTCTTGATATCCGAAATTTGCGTGTCAACTGACTGGCTGGAGGAGTCATCGATGAGGATGAAGAGCTCCAGTCCGGCGTGATCGCCCTGGGCAGGGACCCAGTCCAGGACCTGGTCGCGCTCCTTCCCTTCATACACCATTACATCATCGCGAGTGACAGTCGCGACGTCGGACCCGTGATGAGGTTCGACGGTGACGACCATGTGCACTGGAGTTCCATCGGCATTTGGATTTTGCTGAGCGGAAACGGTGGAAATGGCCACCGCAGCCACAGCCATACCAAGCATGAAGCGAAGTCGAAATCGACACGTTCTCACGAGCCTCCCTCTGAACCAATTGGTTCTCATCCCCACCTTGGGGCCTACCTGGATCTCTCTGATTAATATAGATGCGTGGAAGGCCGAACGCGTTGGTCGTTCGTTCTGGAGGGCCCGGCCAAAGGAAAACCAGCTAAGACCCGCCATTTTGGCGCTTTTCATCAGTAGCCCGTCCGTGCCATTCCCGTAAAAAAGGAATATGGGTACTCTGTTTTTGAGCAGGCTTCGGGGGAGGGCTGTTCAAACGAGCGCTCTGTGACTCAATGAGTCACGAGCGCTTTCGTTTTTGCGGAACCTACCTGCGATAACCGATCTGCGATAAAGCCAATAGCCAGCAAGCCACCATCTCCCTCCGGGAGCGCACTCACTTCCCGGCGAGAAGCGACTCGGCTTGCAACTGTGCTTGCGGAAGATTTCGAGAGAGGCGGGCAGCCCGATCGAGGGCCGCGTTGGCATCGTCGGCATGTCCCTCCTCTTGCAAGGCGTGGGCGAGCAACAGGTATCCCACGTCGGTGGGCTGCAGCGCCATGGCGTGCGAGTACTGTTGAACTGCCGCGGACAGATCGCCCTCCCTTTCCTTGATGACGCCGAGTGCTACCATAACGGCCGGCTGGCCGGGCGAAAGTTGCAGCGATGTCTCGAAAGCCTGCCTCGCCTTCGTCGATTCCCCCATTTGGCGATAGGCATATCCCAGACTGGTAAAGGCTCGAGCTCGCGTGCCCGCATTGGCCGACCTAAGCGCGACGATTTGATACCGCTCAATAGCCGTTGCCAGATTGCCCTGGCTGCGTTCGTATTCGGCGAGAACCAGGTTGGCAGGCGCATCGTCGGGATGGATGGCGAGCACAGCGCGAATCTGCTCCATCGCCTCTTCGGTGCGGCCCTGCTCGTGCAGCATGGCTGCGAATTCTCCATGAGCAACGTAGTTGTTCTTGGTCAGCGCGATCGTGCGTATCCAGAAGGACTCTGTGTCGTGCCAGTAATGCACCTGCCGATTGGCAAGGATCCCAAGCAAGAGGATGCAAACCACGGCGGGAACGGCCAGCCATCGCTTGGAGATCCGGTGCGCGCTTGCCAAGTCGGCGATCAGCCATACGATCATTACAAACAAGCCGATGAACGAGATGTAGGCATAGCGATCGGCCATCGATTGCTCACCCACCTGCACCAACCCGATCATCGGCACCAGGGTGCCCAGGAACCAGAACCATCCAACCGCGAGATAACGTTGCTGGCGCGCGCGCAGAACGACTGCAGCGCTGATCAGCAGCAATTCCAACGCCGCCGCCCCCACTTGCCAGGCAGGATAAAGCTGGCTGGAATGCGGATACATGGCGACCAGTTTTGCGGGCCAGAACGCCTCGCCCAGATAGCGCACGTAAGAGATCACCGCCGTTTCCAGCCGCACGGGCAGGCCGTAACGGGTAAGGGTTCTAACCGCGCCTCCGGCCTGCTGGGCCTGCATCGTGACGACGGCGCTGGCGGCAGACAGCAGGAGGAGGGGCACCTTTTCCAGCGCCAGCCCTCGTATCGATTCGAATGCTCTTTCGCCGCGCGCGGCTGAGCCGACCTTGTCCGGGAAGGCAATTCGGCCCAGCGGCCAATAGTCCCAAAGCAAGAGTAAGAATGGGAACGTGATCACCTGCGGCTTCGCCATCAATGCCAGCGCATATAAGCCCGCTACTGCCGCGTACCGCCGGAGGCCCGGCTGGCGGGCGTACCAGACGTAGGCATGGAACGCGAGCAGAAAAAAGAGCGTGCTCAGTACGTTCTTCCGCTCAGCGGCCCAAGCCACCGATTCGACATTGACCGGGTGCGCCGCAAAGAGGGCGGCAACCATCAAACTGCGCCAGCGAAATCCCGTAGCATATTGCAGCAAGAGAAACAGCAGGACAGCGTTGGCCGAATGCAGCAAGACGTTTACGCAATGAGGTCCGACGGGGTTCAGTCCGAAGAGATCGCAGTCGAGGGCGTGAGAGAGCCAGGGCAGCGGATGCCANNCCAGGTCAGCGGATGCCAGTTGGCCTCCTCGTAGGTAGTGAACGCCCATTCCACGGTCGCCCACGTCAACCCGGCTTTTAGGTGGGAGTTATCCGTGATGTATTTGTCGTCGTCATAGCGGATGAACCCGTTGTGAATGACGGGATAGTAGAACGCGCACACAATTGCGACGAGTACGAAGCAAAGAAGTAGGGTTTGCCGATGGATCGAGCGCGAGTCAGGCGACAGAGAGAGGTTGGCGGCAGGTGGGACCGCCGTTTTCTTTGCCCGTTTGCCTGCCTTGGCGGAGGAAGAAGCGGCCATTGGATTTGAGGAACTAGAGGGAATCTCCTTCTCGCAGCCCTAATACTGATTGTAGCTCGCTCGATTGGAGCTTGCGAAAACGCTTCGGCAACTCACGTGACGTATATCGCCGCGCCTTACGCGGCCGCCGGTTCTAGCGGTCGACGGTCAAGGAAATCGATCCTGAATCCCCGGTGAGCAGGGAATCGGCCTGCTTTCNNCGCAAGGCTCGGGCCAGCAACAGGAATCCCACATCGCTGGGTTGCAGCGTCACGGCACGAGCGTACTGGCGAACAGCCGCGGGCAAGTCGCCAGCCTTTTCGTCGATCACCCCGAGTGTGACCATGATGGTGGGTTGTTTGGGCACAAGTTGCAGCGACATCTCGAATGCCTCTTTTGCCTTTGCCGAATCGCCATTTTGGCGATACGCAAATCCTAAATTCGCATAAGCCTTGGAGCGAAATCGCGCGTTGCCCGCGTGCAGAGCCACGAATTGATACTTTTCGATGGCGCCCGCCAGGTCCCCACGGCTATGGTCATAGGCGCCGAGATTGAGGATGGCAAGCAGGTCGTTGGGTTGAATCGCGAGCGCCTGGCGATAATGATCCATCGCTTCTTCCGTTCTGCCGTGGCTGCGCAGATAGCCTGCCAAGGCCCCTTGGGCCACGTAGTTGTCCCCGGTCAGCGCTAGAGTTCGGCGCCAGAATGATTCCGGATCGTGCCAGAAGCCTACCTGCCGATAGGTGAGGAGTCCCAGTGCCAGCAGGCATGAAACCGCGGGGAGGGCAAGCCCTCGAGCGGAAATTTGACGGGCTTTCGCCCAATCGGCAACCAGCCACACGATCATCAAAAACAAACCAATGAATGAGATGTAGGCATAGCGATCCGCCAAGGCCTGATCTCCAACTTGTACCAGCCCGATCATCGGTACCAGGCTGCCCACGAACCAGAACCAACCGACCGCGAGGTAGCGTTGGTCACGTACACGCAGGAGTACTACCGCGGTGATCAGCAGCAAGAGGGCTATGGCTGCTACCACCTGCCAAGCCGGATAGAGTTGCGTTGGGTGCGGATACATGGCCACCAGCTTCGATGGCCAGAACGCCTTGCTCAGATAGCGCACATACGAGATCGNNNNACTGCGCTGGCGGCGGAGAGCAGCAAGAGCGGCAGCTTTTCCAGCACTGTTGCTCCGTTCCTTAATTTCGCCGGCTTCGCGCCCCGCGCCGCCGACCCAGGCTTGCCTGGGAACCCAATCCGGCCGAGCGGCCAATAATCAAAGAGCAAGAGCAGAAACGGAAACGTGATGACCTGCGGCTTCGCCATCAGCGCCAGCGCATACAAGCCTGCCACTGCCGCGTAGCGGCGCGGTCCCGGCTCGCGCGTGTACCAGACATAGGCATAGAAGGCGAGCAGGAAAAACAGCATGCTCAATACGTTCTTGCGCTCCGCCGCCCAGGCTACGGACTCGACATTGATCGGATGCAGCGCAAACAAGCCGGCCACCATCAAGCTGCGCCAGCGAAATCCGGTGGCGCTCTCGAGCAGAAGAAACAAGAGAACAGCGTTCGCGGCGTGCAGCAGGACGTTCTCCGAGTGGGGTCCGAGGGGGCTCAATCCGAAAAGATCGCAGTCGAGAGCATGGGAGAGCCAGGTAAGGGGATGCCAGTTGGCCTCCGTGTCCGTAATGAAGGCCCATTCCACCGTCTTCCATGTCAGGCCGGCTCTTACCGGAGGGTTGTCAGTTATGTATTGCTTGTCGTCATAGTTGAGGAAGCCATTGTGAACGATGGGGGAGTAAAACGCGCATACAACCGCGATCAACGCCAGGCAAAACCCCAGGGTTTGCCGGTCGATCAAGGGTGAGTCGGGCGACAGAGGACCTTTGAAGGAGGGCGACGTCTCCTCCTTTTTCGCACGTTTGCCTGCCTTGGTGAGGGAAGAAGCGACCATAGCTTTGGCGGACGAGAGAGAATCCCCTTTTGACCTATGAATTCCTGCCACGAAAATATCGATTGTATTTTATCTCGGCGGTCGGTTTGATGGCGAAGCCGGTTGAGACTGAAAAGAATGGCGCGCAGTGAGAATCGACGCTCTATAGTCTGAATGCCGCAACGATTAGCTTGCACATCGACCTTTCCTTATTTCTAGATTCCCGCGCCGCGATGGAAGAGTATCCCGCTTTTGTCTTTGGCCAAAGTGTCCGATCGGTGTTCCGATTCCGTAACTGCGGACCATGAGCCTCTCGGAGAGCCCTGAACCTACTTTCGCAGTAAATTACTATCTATACGATTAGCCGTTCCGACTTCGCAAATTCGCAGCCAACTTATCAGTTACTACGAACTTTGCGCTTGGCATGCGCGGCGGGGGGATATAGCCTTTGCGTAAGATGCTGCTACTTGACGGCCAACCTGAGATAACGCGTGTGAGCCACATGATAGCAGCCGCCCTTCTAACGAGGAGATATGCGACGACCGACATTTCTGTATGTATGCCGGATTATGTTAGTGTCAGCGATGGTTCTGCCTTGTAGCAAGTCGCTTGCGCAGGGGTGCGGCGAACAAACTCTGAGATATGGCTATACGTGTTATAGCGACGTGAAAGGGGGCAAGCCCATATCGTGGGAGGGATCGATCTGCGTCGGCGGAGGGGATCAGGTGAACTTCTGTTCCCTTTCTCCATTGCAGTGTCCCAACGGCTACAACAGTCCGGCCGATATGACCACCGCCAGCACGAATTACGATCCCGAAGACTGCGGCGGAGGCAGCGGTGGCGGGTCGGGAGGCGGCTGCCTGCTAACTGGTTGCACACCTACCTATACCTGTACCTGCGACGACTCAACTTGTGGCTGTGTGTACCTGTTTGGAGATGTTAAGGGGCAGGGCATTGAAACTAAACGCGGTTGCGGCAATCGCACACCGGCTCGTGCGAGGGCGCGCCCCATGGTTCTTTCCTCGAGCGATTATGGGGGCGGTGAGCTCTATGACGGATTACCGTTAGACTCCTCGCAGGACGGGGGGACAGCTGATTTAGGCGGTGTGCCCTACCTAACCGGTATAACTTTGAAGGAAGGAAATGCTCTTGGAGGTCGGATTATGAAAATGACGCCGCTCCTGTTGGCCAGTCTGTGCGCGGCCCCCATACTTTGCGCGCAGCAAACGGCAAGTCCTGTCATCAACCTAAAGACTATTTCCGTTGATGTGGCATCGGCGCGCAATCTCTACACTGACCCTAACGATGACCCCGTGTGCGACCTCGCTGGGAACGTGTACGTGCGGGTGAACAGGCCCGAGGATAAACCGGGCCGTCAGCCGATTGTGAAAGTCACACCACAAGGCAAGTTGGGAGGCATCTTTCCCGCGCCAGATTCCATTGCCGGTGCTGTGCGAGGGGTCTTCGTCACTCCGGACGGCATAGTTTATCGGCTTGTCCAGGGGCCCAAAGGCGCGCCCCCGAAGTACACGGATAGGGGGTACTACCTGCTGGAGTTTGCGCAAGATGGCACGATAAGAGCCGAGACGAAGTTAGAACTGGAACCCAACGTCGTGGACATCTGGCATCTTGCAGCATTCAAATCCGGCGAATTTCTGGTCGCCGGTGCTATCGATCACGACCCGCGAGATCCCTTCCTCTATCGGACCTCGTTTACGGCGGTGTTTGCCCATGACGGGCGACTGATTAAGAAAATCTATGAGCCCGAGGACGAAGAAGCACGACAGAGGGGGGCGGTCGACTGGGTCCAAGGGGAGGTCCAGGATAACAACCGCAATTTTGTGTACGCGGGAGGAACTGCGGCAGGATCGGATGGCAATGTCTATCTGCTGCGCGGCGGTTATCCGTCGTTGGTCTATGTAATCTCCCCTGCTGGCGAAGTGCTCCGCAAGCTGCGGGTCGACGCTGGGAATCAAGGTCGTATAGCCCGCGGCATCAAGTTTTACGATGGGCGGCTGGCTATCGGATTTGAGCGCGCGGAAGATGGGGGTCAGGAGCTGATCAAGGTGACTGATCTCGAGGGAAAGGCGATTGCGGATTACAGCGTTGGTGCAGGTCTCGAGGAGTCCACGCTCGCCTGCTACGGGTCCGAAGGCTTTACTATGTCGTCGGAGGGCCCGAATCCGCTTTTGCTCAAGGCCAAGCCGTAGGTTCCGATTCACAGATACCGGGCAGTATGCGCTAAGTTTCTTTTTCACGCGACGGCGAGTCGATCAGGAGAGTCACAGGCAGGAAGCCTGCGAGTACTTGAAAGATGGCGCGCCCTGAGAGATTCGAACTCCCGACCTTCTGGTTCGTAGCCAGACTACAGGCTACAAGCCAGCCGAAGCGAGACAAGAATAACCAACACGATCAATCACTTGCGGGATTGCGGTGTCGTTTGGTTTCGGCTCAATCATGATAGAAAAGCGGACAAAAAGCGGACAGCGAGGGGGCACTAGTGGGTGTGGTCCTCGCGTGTCGATGGCGCTAGGCTGGAAGAGAAAAGATCAACGCCTCGCTATCTCCACACGCTGGCGGAGCGGGCGTAACCGAGCGAGGCTCGCGTGCATGAGCGGTTGCGCCACTTTCCGCATGGGGTCCGCGGCAAACCTCACTGAGAAATCGCCGTTACGAAAGCGGGCGGGGCCACGTGATGGGACTCCGCCCAGCTTTCAAAATTAGGAGCAGACATGAGCGATTTCCCCGACATTGATTTCAAAGTCAGCTATGACTCCGCCGAAGGCCCGGATGAAGTCCTTGGCCTGCTTGATTCACGCCTTGAGCGACTCAAGGAGCGGATTACGTCAAGGGTTGCCGCTGGGCTTCATTCCCCGTTTGAAAAACTCCGCGAGCGCATTGCGGATAATTTGCAGGGTGGAAAAGTGAACGTAAGAAGTGGCGCGCTGGCCGGCAGTTTGGAGGAGCCTGTCAGCGAAACTGAAGCCGATGGGACGGTTCACGGGACGCTTTCGATGGGAAAGGATATCGCTCACGCCGTTCCGCTTGAACTTGGCGCTATTGCGCACGTGATCTCCGCCCGTGACAAACGCGCACTGATGTACGAAATGGCGACGGGGGAGAAGATGTTTAGCGCATCGGTCCAGCATCCTGGTTTGCGCGCGAGAAATTATTTCGGTGATCCGGTCGAGGCGATGGCGTCCGAGTTTCGTGATGCCGTGCACGATGCCGTTATGGGCGGGATCGACGATTTTGGGAACTAAACATGGCAGATCAGATTTGCGTTCAGGGCATTTTGTATTCGACGCTGTACGGGCAGCCGTCGAACGGACTCGGAGCGGAGACGAACGACAATACGAATTATTACGAAGCCGCCGAATCTGTACCGGAGAATAGCTCCGGTCCATATTTCACGTTCTATCCGTTCGGCGCGGCGACACCGTGCGAGGTCGATACGCAGAGCAAACCACAGCCACCGGTGAGCGAACAGGCGACCGGCCTATCCGCGACCGCGACGTACATGGCCAAGCTGAACGCGCTGAATCTAGGCACGACTCCACCCAGAAACGCGGGAACGGCGTAGGACTGTTTTTTCGTCCAATGGGGAAATTGGCAAAGAACGATCCCGCCGGGCACCACTTACTTCGGCTTTGCTTGGCAAGCGCCGTCCACCCAAAAAAAGCCTCTACTCTCACAGGTAACTGCTGATTTCGATTGCTGAGCATCTGCCTCACAACTCGGGTGTGTTTTGCAGTAAGCCGTGGCTCGTTCCATGTCCCCAATCGCTTTAGGCGGCATAGGTAATTGACGACTATCTCCATACGCCTGTACTCCCCCAAATTTGAGGTGTCCGGCTGATGGTGTGCCTGCAGCCCGAAACTTCCAAGTCTCTCCATCCTTCATGTTCTGTAGAAAAGCGTGCGCAGTACCGACTCGGTTCCCGTCATCGTCAATGAGCTCAAAATTAACTTCGACGCCACTGAAACCTGTACCACAGGTGTTCTTGAGCGTCCCAGCGACGTAGGTATACTCAAAATCACGCTCAGCCTGCTGGGGTCCCATTTGCAAACAATCCAACGTGGTATCCCCGTTCGCGTGTCGTTGGTCTTGTTGGTGCGCTAGACTCGGAGCTACGACTTGCCCTGCGCTTACGTCATACACGAAAGTCAAGTTGGCATCGTTCGTGTAGGTTAGAGTAGCAATCCCAGCCTGCTTCATTGCCGGAATAATTTGTTGGAATTGCGGGCTGGAGAAGAATCCTGGGAAACTATCCGCGGCAATCGCTTTTTGGTGAATTACAAACGCATCCCCCACAATCTCCGCATATCCGGGGGGGTGGCCCGGTTTTTGGAACTCGGCATTTTTGCCGCTAACCATCGCTAGACGGAGCGCCTGCGGACTCTGCTGCGGCTGCGTTGTTTCTTTCGCTTGATTCTCTGCTGCTTCCTCAAGTTTGGGTTTTGAACAGTCGACAAAGTTGGGGGCTCCAGGTACACCATACCCGGCATCTGGATGTGTTTTGCAGTAAGCCGCGGCTGGGTCAATCGCTTCTTGTGTTCCTCCGCTCTGATGTTCATCCGCTCGTAGTTCATCTGGTTGGTGTGCAAGACTCGGACTTTTATATTGGTCGTGGCTGGGGCACTTCTCGTCGAAAGGAAAGTTCTTGCAGTATTCTGCAGTGACCTTGAAAGTCGGCTCCACTTTCCCTCTCGGCACCGTCGAGGCTATCCAAAGGAAGATGCCGCCAACGAATAATACAGTCACGATAACGGACTTGGGGCGAACCCACCGTACAGTGGGAGCGTCCTTTGTTTCACGCGACGGAGAACATGGAGCCACTCCGCCTGACGAGGGTACGGCTGCGCGGGGCGATCCGTACGGTCTTCCCGGAATTGCATAATATTCCGCTTTACAACCCGCGCACTTACGAAGGTAGTTCTGCAAGTCCGACCATGCGTTGTAGGCACCGCAGTTTGGGCAAAGATTCCGAGACAAGTTTTCATACTCTCTTGTTAATTTCCCCTCCCATGCTGCCTTCGCATGTTGGATCGCAGCCTCTACTTCGGCGGGCTGAAATCTGTGGTCACAGAAGTGACATACGAGTGCTTCCATTTTGATGGTTTCTGCGCAGTCAGGACACTTTTTTGCCAGGGCGTCCGGCCTAAAGTCGCGCGCCTCCGAAGCCAGCTTAGCCGAGCCTGACCCTTGGGTAACGCCTCCGTCTCTCCCCTTGTTCTTTCTGGCCTGGGAGAACATGACTACTGAACCAATCAGAACAGCGAATGCCGCTACTCCAATCAAGCCGTCTTGAGTTTCAAGGTCCTCGTCGCGATTAATACGCGCCATATCGCGGCCACTATTCTCAAAAAGGTTTCCAAACGCTGCTGCCACGTGGCGCTCGCGGCTACGCTCGTTATTGGCGTAATCTGAGAGAGCCCATATCGCGAGGATCATCGCGAGGGCTAGCGTGAGATATGCGGCTGTTTTCATGCTTCCTGACACCAATTCGCGTCAAAGCGATTTCGAGCCGACAAAGGGGCGGTTCTAAAGTGCCATGAATGCGCGCGTCCGGTCAGTGAAAAGGGTCACACCTTGATGTGCGGTGATGCCGCAACATGCTCGCCTGCTCGTTTTCCGATGCTCTTTGTTTGAGGTACACTCACGCAAAGGTAAAAAGTTGCGTGAAGAAGGTGCGAGCATTCCTGGATAAGCACGTACCGACGCTCGTTGTGCTGGCGTTGGTGATTCTCGCACTTGCCTTCCTCCAGCATTACTGGAGCGATCCAGCGAAGGCCCAAACAATTGGTGCTCTCTTCAGCTTCATCGCTTCTGCCATTCTTGTTGGTGTCACTTGGGAGTACGTCAGGATCAATCAGAAAAGCTTCTCTTTGCAGCAAGCCCAGTGGGAACAGCAAAACCGCGTCGTGCTTCGGTTCGGGGTTAGGCGCTATCGTGGTCGAGCACAGGTCTGGGTCGCCAATATTGGGAGGATCGACTTCTTGATTTCAGAGCTTCGGGTGCGACTGAAGAATGGCGAGAAAATAGTCAAGAATGAGCGCCGCATAGTTGGATCGGGATCAAGACGTACCTTCTCCCTTCCAGATAAATTGTGGAGCAACATCCCGCTCCTTTCGACGTTCGACGTTCAGCTTCGTTACGAGTCACAACACGAATCGGGTCACAGCGCCGTCAGAGCTTTTACCATATTTATCGCTACGAACTCGGAGGTACTGAAAGTCCTGAGAGGCATTGAAGACATCTGGCCTGTGAATTGTCCAAAGTGTGGGCACTTCGGCGGGGGCATGGTTACAGAGAGTCTAGACAACTTCGATGACGCTCTGGAGCGGGAGTTGGTGATGAAATCCGAGTTGCAGGCGACGTGCCCAGAACATTCGTCGCAGTGGTCCGAGTCGGTCGAACATCTTAGGGAGAGGCGCAAGAATGGACAGGGTACCGTGCAGGAGGACTAGGGTACCAAAATGAAACGAGCGCTCAAAACCTTCGGTATCGTGCTTTACGTTGTCGCCTTCTGCGTCACGCTGTATCTAATGGCCCGAGCGCTAGGCCCAATCTTTTGGAAAGCCGTATACGTTGTCGTGCTGATACCTGCGGTGGGCTGGCTGCTGAATCGAGGAAAGCCAAAACAATGAACTGAGCGCAGCGAATTGCCATAATCCTCTATTGCTTGGCCGTGCTCTATTGCTGCGTGTGGGTACCGTGGCACATCGTCATGGGTCCGGCGAACGATTGGGCCACAGCTCAAGTCCGCGCTGGATATGGCTGGCTTTGCTCGCGGAACCCGCGAGAACTGGACGGTGTGGGGCAACGAAGCAAATGGAGACTACTTTCCGAGCTGGGAGACGTACGCCAACCATTCACAAATAGTTATCCCATTCGCGAAGGACGCAAAGCAACGACGCGCTTAAAGACTCGCGGGGGTGGCTGACCTCGACTTGCACTGACGGGGAGAGTGGATAGAGAATTACATGACATGGGTTGGGAAGAAACTGGAAAAGAACTACAGCGAGCAATCGAACGCAAGCAGGACCTAGAGAAGCACGTCGTGCAACATTCCACTCGACAATCAGGGGCGGAACATTGTGAGTGGATGGAACTAAGGGACAAAATCGCATCTTTGACATTTAAGCGTGATTGGGAATTCGAGCAAGATCACTTTGCTGTAAAGAGATTTGAATAGAAAAGCCCCACCAACTAGCCTCTTGACTTTCCCAACCCGTGCGCGATAGCTTTATCGGCGCTCCACTTTCCCACCCGCTCGCTCCCTGCGAGCAGAAAGGCTTGCCCCATGCCGCTCGCTCCGACGCGCAACACGGCGACGTGAGATAGGCGGCTGATTCGGGCAGGTTCCGACACTTAGAAAGTTTCGATAAGAAGTACGGCTCCCGCGGGGCATTCGTGTGCCCTGGGGACTGGGCCTGCCTGCAACGGAGGTAAGTCCCTTGTCGGCTCGATCAGCCAAGCTGAACTTCCTGCTTAAGCATCCTTGTCTGGGCCACCTCTCGCCCGTTCAGCGCCGGATGGTCCAAGCCACTTTGAAAAGGGTCAGCCGTCGCCGTCCCGCAATCTTTCGCGAATGTTTCCACCAGTCGCACTGCACGATCATCGCCTATACGCTGGCTCTGGAAAGTGCCGGACGAATCCAAATTGTCGAGGGCAGGCTCACTGGCAGCGACGGCTTACTGCCGGAAGACAACTTCGATTTCGCGCACTTTTGGAATCAAATCGATGGCGTCGATTTCGATATGACCTGGGGATGTTGCGAATGGTCTATGCTCGCACGCCACCCACTCAATTTCGGCGACGGCGGTCCTGCTCGCCAGCCCGTAGATCGGCAGGTTTCGATCTGGAAACTCGATCTGATTTACAAACCGTACCATCATCGGACTATCCGAGTCTGGGTAGACCCTAAGAACTTTGCCAAAGTCTTTTCCCAAATTCACGATTTACGCTAGACCTAGACGGCCATGGGCAGCCCTGTTCAGGACATTCGGCGGGGCTTCTTATTGCGCGGGTAGGTGTCATTTCGGCAACCTTTGGCAAATGAGTTTCCATAGTTACAAGCTCGGGACGGTGTTGGGCATTCTGGCCCGCTTTTTTGGTTATACGACCTATTAGGCTGGAATCGCCACAACATCGCGACAACCGCTATCCACGCGGCGATGTACTAAATCACCTGTGGATAACTTAACTGTATCAACAAACGTCGCCACAACCCTGCCAGTAGTTTCATTGACTTACACACCAAGAACTAACGTGTTGACAATCGTTCGTTTACTGCTACACTCGTTGCAGTCGAAAGCGAGGCATCATCATGCGAATTGCGATCTATGGACGGGTAAGCACGAAACGGCAAGATGAATTGAATCAACTACTTGAGCTGAGGAAGTTCATTGCGGCACAGGAAGGTTGGACATTGGAGGTGGAATACATTGATCGGGTGTCCGGCTCTGGGAAGAAAGAGCGCCCGGAGTTTCAGCGCATGATGCAGGACGCATCACAGAAGAAATTCGACTTATTGCTGTTTTGGGCACTAGACCGTCTTTCGAGGGAAGGCATTGTTAAGACAATCTCTTACCTCGAACAGCTCAAGCAATGGGGGATTGGCTGGAGGAGCTACACGCAACAATTCTTGGACACGGGCAACGAGATGGTGACTAGCATCGTGCTCTCTGTCCTTGCAGCCGTCGCCAAGCAAGAGCGAATCACAATCTCCGAGAGAACGCGGGCAGGTCTGGCGCGCGCTGTGAAAGGTGGCGCGATTCTAGGCCGCCGTCCGGTCAAGGTTGACGTGGCAAAGGCGCGGCAGTTGCTAAAGCAGGGTGGGTTGAGGCCAACCGCGGCCAAGCTCGGGATCAGCGTCAACACCTTGCGGGCTGCCCTCGAACATGCCTAGAGAATGGAAACCGGGAGACGAGCCGGACGGGGATGGAGTGAACCCGCTGTCTCAAAATCTCCCGGTAGTCCGCCCGACGCCCGCCGATGCCGTAGAAGGATTGTAAGACGGCATCAACCTTCGGGCGGAGATCAAGAATCGCTCCTAGGTCATCCTAGGCCACTTCCCGAGCAATATACGCGCACATTGCTTTCTGCAAGCCTTTCCAAAGTGCCGGGTCAATCGCCTTCGCAAAGGCTCCCAGACGTGCTTTCGTCGCTGCCAGCAAACCGCCGATATAGGCCGCGTGAATCACAACAGGCCCTAGCGTCACACTCATCTCACATTTCGGATTCCCCGAACAGTTCCGGCAGTCCTTCGCGATGCAGCTCTGACATTTGCAGAAACATGTCTCAAGCCCTTCGCCGTCTTCATCCTCTGTCTCGACAGCGGGCAGCGGGCTCTGCTGGTAGGAATAGGGTTTGACCCGCGGATCGGTTGGCGCTGGCATCGCTGGCAAACTGCCGATTACGCCGCGGATGAAATCGTCCTGAAGCAGCTCACGGCAGAGCTGATCTCCGACACCGGAGGCCGCCTCGAATTCGAGCAGCGGAGAGATCGGCGGAGCAATCTCTTCGGGGAGTGGGGCGGGGTTGTCGCCGTCGAACATTTCGAGATAGAGAACATCACGCGGCATGGTTTGCTCCTAACTGTTTTCGCGCATTTTCCAGCGCTTGCAAGCTGTGATTGAATTGTGTGGACAAAATTGCCAAGTTCGCCGCCGTTTCCGCCTGATGCGCTTGCAAGTCCGCGATCTCTTGCTTCACCCGATCATGGGTTTTCTGGCAGCGAGAATAATGCAACTCTGCTTGCTCCCGCTGAAGTCTAGCGGTCTCTGCCTCGCGAGCGGTTGTCAATTCGGCCAGCCGCGTCGCGGCCAGATGATTGGCTTTATCCGCGCGGGTGCGAAGCTGTTCCACGTGTGCCATGCCTTCCGCGTATGCCTTCGGATGTTCTGTCAGGGCACGATCTTCCATCTCGCGTTCGATCCGCGCGACTTCCGCGTTAGCTCTTTCCGCTTGGGCGGATGCTTCCATGCTCAACGCGGCGAGCAGAGCTATCTGGGCTTCGGTCAAAGCTATGCCTCCTGGAGGATATGGTCATAGACGGCGGTCATGAAATGTTTCAGCTCGGGACTCCACGAATTGCTGTCGCTGGGGCTGGCTTCACTGAGCCAATCGCGTTGCAGTTCCCGCAGTTCCCGGCGGCGCTGGGCTTCGTTGGCGATCTTCAATTTCAGAGTCAAGCACTGCGATGCGACGGGGAGTGCTTGGCTCAGAACAGCGCCGTGGTACAGTTCGCCCACCTGGGTTTGTAGCTCTTGCAGATCGGCATCCGACGCGCTGGTCAGAGAGTCTGCGTCAATGGTGGGAATGGTTAGGTGCTCAAAGTGTGCTGCAATCTCTTCACCACTGAAGCCGGTTGCCTCCCTTTGCTCCTCTTCGCTTGCGCCTATCGCACGAAGACTGAGCAACGAGAGTCGAGCCTGCGAACTGCAAACAGGACACGGATCATTTGGCATTTTGCATTTTCCTTATCTGGTCCCAACGCAGTTTGTGCCATCCTTTGTGACCGAACCGCACGCTGGGGATGTCCCCTCTTTGAATGAGCAGCAAAAGCCGTCGCCTACTCATGCCGAGATACGCGGCCGCATCACTCAGCTTCAACAGCCTGCCATCCTCCAGCGCCTCGCCCGCACGTTGTCGCCGACGGAACATCTGCAAGATTGGGCTAACAGCCGGGCGAGATGCGGCAAGATCGGGCATGAACAGTTCGAGTGTAATGGGACCAGTTCGAGATGATAAGTGCCCACTAGTACATCCCGGTCTCGGTGCGAGGCGGTCGGTCGGCCAGCCTACTTATTAAGTGGACCATGCTGACAGTTAGCTGACGGTAGAGAGTATGTGCGAAACGCTGGCGGAAGTGTAAGAAATCGAACTGGCAGTAAAAACGGGTAGCCTAAAGACCCCCTGCCAATAGCTCTCGTGACGAAGACGCATTTTTTATAGAAATTGATAGGTTCGTTGAAAACCCCCTTGTTATGGGGGGTGGGTGGGGGCCGCTGACGGTTCGACGCTGACAGTTGGCGAGAGATTGGCCCGTCCGCTGACGGTTCGCTGCCAAATAGGTGTCACCGTTGCTGACGGCTCGCAGCCGGTTCCGCGACACATTGCTGACAGGACATTAAAGCCGACTTCCGTCCGTCTGCTGACGCTTCACTGACAGTTGACGATATAATTTCCTGTGGCCAAGATCGAAAAGCCGCGCTGTAGCGGCAGCGGGCAAAGCATCGGCAGCGTGGCAAACGACACGCTCTTGACCGGCTTATTGCCCGCCCTTTTACATCCCGGTAGGGATGATTTGGTTATCCCGCTGTATGAACCGAAGCTGAAGCGAAAGGCCACAAAGAAGCCAGTTGCCAAAGCTGCCCGCAAGCTCACTCGGAAACGCAAGCCGCGCCCACCCACTCAGCGGGAGCAAGCGATCCTGGGCTTGCCGCGGCCTAGCAAGATGGGTCTACAGGCGTACTGCGAACGTACGACTATCCCGCTCCCGTCACATTGGGCGAAGTGGCTCCGTCCCCGAACGTATCTCGCTGCCTACGAAAGCAAGGACCCAGGTCTGCGCGATCTGATAAAGAACGAACGAAAAAATGCTTGGACTCGTCGCGACGACGGGTTAATTTAACTCTGCTTAACCCCCGCATAAAGACTGCTCGAAACCCGCTTTCCTTAATTTAACCTTCGACAAAGAAGTCTTCCTTCCCGCATCCTTCGATCACGGTGCGAACTAAGCGAAACCTAATCGACGCGATTCGGGACGTGAGGACGAATCTGCAATTTAACGCGGAGCTGCTACGGCAGTTTGACCGGGCAGAAGGTGATAGGGTTGCGCGCCAACTTGACCGGCTGCGTTGGAGTCTGCGGCGCTATGTCGAAGCGGAAAAGGTTTCTGTTCACAGCGAGTGACTGTTACTGACAGAAGCGCGGGAGTTGGTTCGTCGCTAGCTCCCGCGCATTTTTCGATTGAGAGGAATAACACGTGGAACACGCACAGAATAGACTTTCTATTAGGCCGTTGCAACGGCAAACCGACCCTGATCCTTTTTTCCTTCCGCACGAAAGCCGACCACGGCAACCAAAGCTGTACAGTCTCAGATTGCGGGATGGCGGATTTTCGCGCACTCGTCTGGAAGCGATCACGCCAAATGAAAACTGGCGGTTAGAGCATTGTCCGCTGTGCTTGAAAATCGTCGCGACGACGGTTTTGGATGATGGCACTTGGTATGCGTCCGAGCTGTGGCTAGACCCGAGCGGACTGTTATGCGCGTGGTTGGCGCGGGAGCATGAACACTCCGGCTCGCGCATAAGCGCTTGCCAGCACGATGAGCAAGAGCGGCGGAATGCCGAGTGGCGTGCGCTAGAGCTGAATGACAGCGATCAGCCAGAAGGCGCGGAATGACCCTTCCTGTCGAAGTTGCCCAACTCGCAGCTGAAGGGCGACGGCTTTTTCCTTGCAAGCCGGGTGAGAAGGTTCCGCTTATCAGCGAATGGCAGTTACAGGCCACAAGCGATCCGGCAAAGTTGGCGACCTGGGCTAACTCCCCTTGTAACTGGGCGCTGGCCACAGGTTTCAAAAGTGACGTTGTTGCATTGGACATTGACCGCAAGCGCCCCGAAGCGAATGGCTTCTTTTGGCTTGAGCGAATGATGCAAGAGCATGGTGACGATTGGACCCTAACTCGGACGGTCGTTACTCCGTCGAATGGTCGCCATCTGTATTACTCATGGCCCGACGATGGAACCGTGATTCGCAACTCCGCTGGCTTGCTTGCTCCGGGCGCGGACATCCGCGCCGAAGCCGGATACGTTTGCATTCCGCCCTCGCAACTGCCCACGGGCGGGTACGCCTTTTGGACTACCGCGACGTTCCCGATTCTCCCTCTGCCCGAATGGTTACTTCAGTTGATCCGGGCCAGCTGGAAACCAGACGCGCCAGCCGTCACCTTGACGAATGGCGAGAACCGGATAAGGGAAGGCCAGCGAAACGCTACATTGTTTTCGCTCGCTGCGTCCATGAGGAAACGGCGCGCAAGTGCCGCAGCCATCGAAGCGGCGCTCCAAACGGAGAACCGTACAAGTTGCAATCCGCCACTGGGCAACGATGAAGTCAGTCGCATTGCGGAAAGTGCGCTCCGCTATCAGCCCGACGCGACTGTAGAAGCTGACGTGATCTCCGATGCTGGCGGCATTCTGCCGTGGCCGTTGGCGGCGTTGGATGGCGATTACGTCACCGATCTAACACACGCGCTCACGAAGGGTACTCCCATTCCTCCGCAGTTTGTAAGGGAAGAAATTGTTTTGTTTTTGGCGGCGCTCGCTGACGGCAACCTGGATTATCCGCGTCATCGGGGCTTTCCGCTCCGTCGGTTCTTGGCGCTTGTGAGCGAGTATCCGGGCGCGTGTAAAGGCGAAAGCTGGCTCCGCGTGGCGCAAAGAACGCCCGAAGGCGGGGCACTCTTAGAACTGCTCGAATCGTCTGCGGTTCGCGTGGTTAACGGCTCCGGTGTCGGTTCCGGTCAATTCTTGGCGTCGAAGCTAGAGCAGTTCCCCAGCGCGATTTTATTTTGGGACGAACTAAGCCAGCTTTTCCGCGTGACGCAGCAAGCCGCACAGACTCTCTTTTCCGAACTAACCAGCTTGTTCGAGGGGCACTCGATTCACTCTGGCAGTCTGACGAATGGCGAACACGGGACAGACGACGCGCACCTAAGCATTTTGATGCACGCGACTCGCGGCACATTTGAAAAGGGTTTCGCGCTTCGGCAAGCGACGGGGGACGGTTTTCTAAGCCGCGTGGTCATTGCCCATGCCGCTCCGGTTCCACCGATTGCGGAATGGGAACTGCGGGACTTGAAAGCAGAGCGCGAAATTGTCGCCAAGATTCAAGCCCTGATCCCGGTCATCCACGCAGAGCCGAAGATTGAGGACGAAGCGCGCACGCTGGTAAACGATTTTGTTCTACAACTCGAAACACCCGGAACCGCGGATTATGACTATGGCCGTCGTTTGGGAGTGCTGCTCAAGAGTGACTTGCTGCATCGCTGCATCTATAGCGGCGCGGACACGATCACCGCAGACATGGCTGAGCGCTCGCTTTTGTGGGCGCGCCACCAGCTTGCGTTACGGCGGTCACTTTGGATGCCGGACGTTGACGGCCAAGTCGCGCTCATGGTGGCGCGCATCGTGAACCGGCTGCGCCGAGGGACAGCCACACCCCGCGACCTAAACCGCGCCCTGAGTTTATATCGGACAGGCGAACATGAAACTTTCATCCGGGCGCTAACTGCGCTCACGCGCTCTGGGCAAATCGAGGTGATAGGGCGCAACCGTGCGGGCAATCCTGTTTACAGGTTGGTGGAGGAAAACGAACTATGAAATCCTTTGCCTACCAGCCGCGCAGCCCTTACGACGCCAGCGTCAGACGCGGCCAAACCATCGAAGGCCCGCGGCTGGAAAAGATCGAAGAGGACACGCCATGCTTGAACTGTCACCATCCGCGCTCGCACCATTGCCGCGTTAAAAAGAAAGCGAGCCGAGCGGAATGGTATTGGACTCCACGCCACGGCTGGCCAGCACGCTGTCGCGATCTAATTTGCTGTAGGCACTCGAAAGACGCTGACAATTCCCCGCCCGTGTGCCGCTCGACTGCCTGCCAGCGGCTCAACTGTGACTGTTCCGCCTTTCGCGCGCCGAGAAAACCGCCGAAGCGCCTGAAGCCGACCAAGCCCGCGGCAGAGCGAGCGCAGCTCAATTTGTTTTCAAAATGAGGAACGAACTCCAATCCGCGCTGCATCTCGCCGGGTCGCTGCCAGCCGATGAATTGCCGCGGCTGTTGGGCGAACTGGAAGAGGTGAGGACTACCGCACTCGCGCGTCTGAGCACGCCAGCTACGCCAGCGCAGCCGGATCAACTCTTGGACATCGAACAGGCGGCGGTAAAGTTGTCATGCTCTCGCGATTATTTATATCGCCACTCTTCGGAGTTTCCATTCACTCGCAGGCTAGGCCGGAAGGTTTTGTTTTCCTCAGTTGGAATCGAGGACCATTTGCGGCATTCAAGGTCTTAAAACTCTTGCTGTACACTGCGCGCAAGCGCGAGAAAGGACACACGATGCAAACCAAAACCAAACTCAACTGCAAAGGCCGCGTGTTTCGGCGCGGCGAAACGTGGTGGATTGCGTATTATCTTCGCGGGAAGGAATTCCGCGAATCCGCCAAAACCGACGATGAACAGAAGGCGATCCGCTTTCTGAAACAGCGCGTGAAAGAAACCGGCGCGGACGAAATCGGAGCGCAGACGTTCGTGACTCCTCAAGCGCAGCGCTTAACCGTGCCCGATCTGCTCGACAATCTAGAGCGCGACTACCGGCTAAGGGGGAAGCATAACGTCAAGGTCGTTTCCTTGCTGAAACCGTTGCGCTCGCAATTCGCATACAACCGTGCGCACGATCTGACTGCGGAGGATGTGGCCCGCTACAGCGAGAAACTTCTAGGCGAAGGCTACGCGCCCGCATCCGTCAACCGACAAACGCAATTGCTCGGCCAATCCTTCAAGTTGGCCGTGCGCCACAAGTTGCTAAACGCGATGCCCTACATTCAGCACCTCAGCGAGCAAGGGAACGCACGCAAAGGCTTTTTCCACGAGCCTGAAATCCGGGGCGTGATTGCGAACCTGCCCGCCTATCTGCGGGACTTCGTTCTGTTTGCATGGCTGACGGGCATGCGCAAAGGTGAGATTGCTTCGCTGCGCTGGGAAGACCTAGAAGGCGACACGATCCAGCTTCGGGCAGAGAACGCCAAGAATGGAAACGCGCGGCAAATTCCCTTAGTCGGGGAACTGGGGGAACTCGTCAAGCGCTGCCAGCAAGCTCGCCAAGTGAAACGCGGGGAAACGGTCATGCTGTCCGAGTACCTGTTTCACAGCAATGGGGAACCGATCAAGGAATTCCGCAAATCCTGGGCGACGGCATGCCGCAAGGCTTGCGTGCAAGGCAGAATTTTCCATGACTTGAGACGGTCTGCGGTTCGCAACATGGTGCGGGCTGGCGTCAATCAACACGTGGCCATGCAAATCAGCGGGCACAAAACCGGGGCCATGTTCCAGCGCTACAACATCGTGGCGGACGGCGATCTGCGCACGGCGCTGGCAGCCACGCAAACCCACTTGAAAAAAGAGCAGGCAGCCGTGATTGAATTTAAAAGCGGACAAGAGGCGGACAATGCACGGACAGCCAAAGCTAGGAAGTTTGCAAATGGTTGAAAAGATGGCGCGCCCTGAGAGATTCGAACTCCNNAGACGCTCTATCCAACTGAGCTAAGGGCGCATGCTGGACGCATTTTGTTTTTTGATTATAACGGAAACAAAATCACTTCGCCCAGAGCCAGGTTGGGGCCGCCTCTACGGCTTCACGTGGGCCGCTCGCCGCTGCCGCCACCACGACCCTTGCTAGTCTCAGGGGGCTCAAGGATAAGCACACCCATCGGCAGAGCGCTGATAAGATACTTCACATCGGTGGTTGTCGAACCGCAAACCGCCCTTCTGTCAAGGGTTTCAGCGGACAGCGCAGG
>PLHN01000210.1 GCA_003139975.1 Acidobacteriaceae bacterium | reverse complement strand
TCAAGGAAGCGTCGAAATTCGTTCAGGAACTGGCCGCCGCCGGCAAAGTTGTCCTTTTCGTGGGCACTAAGCGCCAGGCGCAGGACGCCATCGCCGAAGAGGCGCAGCGCTGCTCCATGTTCTACGTAAACCAGCGCTGGCTCGGCGGACTGCTCACCAACTGGGTCACCGTGCAGAAATCCGTGAAGCGGCTGAAAGAGCTTGACGACATGGCCACCGATGGCCGCTACGAGCTTCTGCCGAAAAAAGAAGTCATCAAGCTCGAGCGCGAGCGCAAGCATCTGCAGGCCAACCTTGCCGGCATCAAGAACATGTCGCGGTTGCCCGATGCGATTTTCGTGATCGATTCGAACAAAGAGCAGATTGCCGTGCGCGAGGCACGCAAGCTGGGCATTCCAGTCGTCGCTGTCGTTGACACGAATTGCGATCCCAGTGAAGTGGATTATGTGATCCCCGGCAACGATGACGCGTTGCGCGCGATCCGGTTATTCACGTCGAAGATTTCCGAATCGATCGCCGAAGGCGTGAATGCCATAGGCGACAAGCAGATGGCCGAGATCCAGGCGGTTGCCGACGCTGCGCCCGCGGATGGTGTGGCTCCTGAGGTTGCTGCAGACGAGGCCGCCACGGAAACCGATGGTGCGGCCGCAGTTGTCGCGCCCGAGGGCGAAGATATTCGCATGGAAGACGTGCTGGGCGCAGGTACGCGCAAGCGTCCTGCCGCAATTCTGGAAGACGTCGACGAACTCCAGGCCGAGACGCGCCGGTCGTAAGACCAGCTATTAGCTTTTGGCTCTTAGCTCCAGCACCCCGGAGATTCTGACCCGCGCAGCCGGTCTGTGCGCGGGTTTAGTTTTATAGAGGCAGGTTTCAAGGTTACAAAGTGTCAAGGTTTCAATGATTGATTGGCCTTCCGATTCTTCCTCCTTGAAACTCTGAAACCTTGAAACTTTGAACATGAGGTCCTTATGAGTACAACTATGGCTAACATTTCTGCTTCCCAGGTAAAAGAGCTCCGCGAAAAAACCGGAGCGCCGATGATGGACTGCAAACAGGCCCTGACTGAGGCCAAGGGCAATCTTGAAGACGCGGTTGTCATTTTGCGCAAAAAGGGCGTTTCGGTAGCGGCAAAAAAGGCAACTCGCGTGACGAGTGAAGGCTCGGTGGCCCAGTATATTCACGCCGGCGGCAAGATTGGCGTGCTGGTTGAGGTCAACTGCGAAAGCGATTTCGTGGCCCGCACCGATGATTTCAAAGAGCTCACCCACGACATCGCCATGCACATTGCGGCCAGTGACCCGAAGTACGTCCGCAAAGAGGATGTGACCGAGGCCGACTTCAAGCGCGAAAAAGAGATCTACCTCGACCAAGCCATCAAGAGCGGCAAGCCCGCCCACATTGCGGAGAAGATGGTTGCCGGCAAAATGGAAAAGTTCTACGAGGAAGTCTGCCTGCTCGAGCAGCCCTTCATCAANNTCATCAAGGACCAGACCATGAACATCTCGCAACTGATCGCGGCCAAGGTTGGCAAGCTCGGCGAGAATATCGCAGTCCGGCGCTTCGCGCGGTTCAAGGTAGGCGAGGCGACGGCCACGGTGGCCTTCACCGCCGCCAAGCCCGATGAGGGCGAGGCGGCCGCACCGGCCAAATAATCTAAGGGGCGCTCCGGCGCCCCTTTTGATTTAAGGTCTCAAGGTGGCAAAGGTTTCAAGGTTCCAAAGTTGGTAAAACGTTGAGATTGGGTTTACCTTGAAACTTTGAAACCCTGAAACGTTGAAACTTGGACCCTATGCCTACTCCGGTCTTCAAACGCATCCTGCTCAAGCTCTCCGGCGAAGCCCTTGCCGCCGACCAGGGCTTTGGCGTCGACACCACCCACATTCATTCCATAGCCGGCGAAATTGCCGAGGTCCACAACCTTGGAGTCGAAGTCGCCATCGTCGTTGGCGGCGGCAATTTCTTTCGCGGCGTTGCCGATCAGGCCAAAGACATGGACCGCGTCTCCGCCGACCACATGGGCATGCTCGCCACCGTCATCAACGCGCTGGCGCTCCAGGATGCGCTCGAAAAGCAGCATGTCTATACCCGCGTCCAGTCGGCCATCGAGATGAATCAGGTAGCTGAGCCGTTCATCCGCCGCCGCGCCATTCGCCACCTTGAGAAGCGCCGGGTTGTCATTTTCGCGGGCGGCACCGGCAATCCCTATTTCTCTACCGACACGGCCGCCTCGCTCCGCGCCATGGAGATCAAGGCCGACGCTATCCTCAAGGCCACCAAGGTCGACGGCATCTACGATGCCGATCCGATGAAGGTGAAGGACGCGAAAAAGTTCTCCCAGATCACCTACATGGACGTGCTCAAACTGGGCCTCAAGGTGATGGACTCAACCGCCATCTCCCTCTGCAAAGACAACAACCTGCCCATCCTAGTTTTCAACCTGAACGCCCATGGCAACATCCGCCGAGTGGTGTTGGGCGAGAAAATCGGCTCGCTAGTGAGCGCGTGAAAGAAAGATCAAAAGATCAGAGGTAAGAGGTCAGATTGCAGAGGTGAAAACCCAAGCAGCGAGTTTAATAGTCGCCCGACGGGTTTTACCTCTGCAATCTAACCTCTGACCTCAGTTCCATTCGCCCGGGTTCGGAACTCTGCCCGACCGCCCCAGTGCCCATCGTAACCTTGCGCCCGGGTTACCTTTGCCCCAAACTTCTCCTGATGCAGGCTTCCAAGGCACAAGTCGGAATCGCGATCGGCTTCGCGCTCTTGCTGGTGGCGATTTGCCTGGGATACGTTCACTGGCTCAGCAATCAGGGGCCAGTGCTGGCGCGCTCGGAAGAACGAGACCCACTCACCCAGATGCCGCTGAGCATCACGATGAATCCGCTGCGCGACCGCACCATCGAGCACACCGCGAACCTTTTCATCGCGCAAATGCGCGACGGCAGTTGCCGCCAACTGCTCGTTGCCTGGGAAAAGGATTACCGCAGGAAGCGCGCCGATTTCCTTTGCGCCTCGGAATCGCAGCACCCGCTGATCAAGTGGCACCTCGTGGATTGGGAAGACGTCCCACCGCTCGTCATCCTGCAATATAAAGGTCAGCGCTACTCCACTACCGCGCAGGATGCTACGTATGAAGACCTGTTTTCGGTGACCGAAGAGAAAAAAGATGCAGGCTGGGTCGTCACCAAGTACGACGCGCTTTATTGATCTGGTGCTCCACCATTCCCATCGCAGTGTTCCTCCTTCTTATCGCGTTCTCCCGTGCGACGGATCGGCGGAATTTGCTGTGTCCAAATCAACGTACAACCTTTGCACGACAGCGGTTGACGACGCATAACAACTTCCATCTTTGTCATAGCCACCGCACCCGCCAGCCACATCTCTCCGCTTTGGAGTTTGCGCGAACTGCCAGACCTCCGCGAAATCAATTCCGCTGGCATTAGGCGAAGGCGGCCGCGCATTCGCAACGCATCCCGGTGATGGAGGACAGGCGTCGTTGGTCACCCAGTAAGTGATCTTGCGGCTGCCCGCATTTGTCTTGATGTCCTCCGCCGTGACGACGCTCGTGCCGCCGTCTTCCGGGGCCGGGATGCCGGAGCAATAGACACCAACGCGAAGTCCGGCTTTGCTTACTTCATCGACCCATGCGAACAGATAAGCTTTTTGCTCAGGCAGCAGTCGCCCGCCCTGTTCCTGGTCCAGAAAAATGATTGCCTGCGGCGGGAAGCCTTCCCGCCGGACCGCCGCGGCCGCGGCGTCACCATCTGACTTGCCCAATGCCGGCGCATTCGCCTTCAAGTCTCGATACAAACGGCCGTTGAAGAGAACCAGAAATCCAAAGCCGGCGGCTTCGAGCTTGCCGCGCTTTCCTGCCCATGTGTTCGTTTTCGACCCCGGAGGATCGTTAAGCCAATATCCGGCAAAGGCGAAGGTCTTGCGAAGCTCTTTAAGATTGTCGTCGCCCGGATATTCATTGCGGTCAAACCCCAGATACGAGGAATGCAAATCGGCGGCCGTTGCGCGAGGTGAAAACGATAGCGTTGCGTAGACAAGAATGGATACCCATAATCGCAACGCCCTATCCCCCAATATGCACCATCGTTCGCGAGGCCGGCACAAACCCAGGCTCTCCGATGTGGTGCCGTTCTTCCTTGCTTGCGACGGTCTTCACGATGAACTCGACGAGCTTCTCGTCTGGCGCGCCGCGTCGCATCAATTCATGTAAGTCGTGATCCCAGGTTGAAAATAAACACGTGCGCAGTTTGCCGTCCGAAGTAATGCGAATCCGGCTGCAGTGGCCGCAGAACGGATGCGACACCGGCGCAATGATTCCGAACTCGCCGACGCCATCGGCAAAGCGGTAGCGGCGAGCAGTTTCGCTGCGCCCATGCTCGATCTCCGCCAGCGGACGATACTCCGACATGCGCGCCAGAATCTCATCGAGTGTGACCACGACCCCGGGCGTCCACAGACGGTCTTCTTCCAGCGGCATGAACTCAATGAACCGCACCACCACGCCTTCTTCGCGCGCAAACATGCCGAAGGGGATGATCTGATCTTCGTTGAAACCGCGCAGCAGAACACAGTTAACCTTGACCGGATCGAGTCCAGCGCAGCGCGAGGCGCGAATCCCAGCAAGCACGCTATCGTATCCGTTGGGCACGCGCGTGATGCGCGCAAAGCGCGCCGGATCGACAGCATCCATGCTCACGGTCACGCGGTCAAGCCCCGCATCTTTCAGGACCTGCGCAATCTCGGCCAGCAAATGGCCGTTGGTCGTCAGCGCAATCTCAGGCTTCTCGCCGTGCACCGTGCGCAGCTTCGCAAGGTCGCGTACAAAGTCGACGATCCCGCTGCGCAAGAGCGGTTCGCCGCCCGTCAGGCGAATTTTCGTGATCCCCAAAGAAACCAGGATGCGCGCCATCCGCAAGTAATCGGCAAACGGAAGCTCGGCATAGGCCGCGCCGTTGGTTCCCGTGCGGCAATAGACACACCGATAGTTGCAGCGATCCGTGATCGAGATCCGCAGATCGTGAATGGAGCGCCCGAATTTGTCGGTAAGAAGCACGTCGTTCGCTGTCGGTCGTTCGTCGTTGGCAGTTCGTGGTCGGTCCCGGCGGACTGGTTATTGCCGGAAACCCGAACGACAAACGACTGCCGACCAACGACGCTTTCCGATTGGATATCGACTGAAAGGAAAGAAACAGCGGGCAGGAGCGAGCTCCGCGAGCGTTTCCTTTCCAAACACGGGAGGCGCAGACGTTGCCATCCGCACCCTCGGGAAAGCGAGGCCAACCCCAGCTCCGCTCTTCCTCGCCCGCGCCGCCACAACATCCAAGGCGGCGAGGGTCGGAAACTCGTTCCTTATTATATTCCGATTGGGGCGCTGCGCCCGATCGAGCGAAGTCAGATAAACTTTTCTCATGAAGGCTCTCATGATCTCCCGCTTCGGCGGCCCGGAAGTCCTCGAATTGCAGAATGTTCCCGACGCGCATCCCGGCCCAGATCAAGTTCTGATCAAGGTAGAAGCCGGGGGCCTCAACTTTGCCGACTTGATGACCACGCACGGCGGCTACGCCGGCACGCCCAAGCCTCCGCTAATCGCCGGGCGCGAATTCGCCGGCACCGACCCGAACGGCCGCCGCGTTATGGGCTACACGCAGTGGGCCGCTTTCGCCGAACAAACGGCGGCTTATCGTGCCATGCTCTGGCCCGTGCCCGCAACCTGGACCGCAGAGCGAGCCGCTGCCTTCCCGGTCAACTTCTTCACAGCCTATTTCGCATTCTGGAAGGCCGGCCTCATCGAAAAACCCACCGCCGCACGCGTCCTTATTCATGCGGTTGCGGGCGGCGTCGGCACCGCCGCTGTTCAAATCGGCAAGATTCTCGGCGTTGAAATGTACGGCACGTCTTCCTCTGAAGATAAGCTCGCGCGCGTGCACGAGCTCGGCTTGCAACACGGCATCAACTACAAGCAGCGCGATTATGTCGAAGCCATCAAAGACCTCACGCGCGGCGAAGGCGTCGACGCGGTT
>PLHN01000524.1 GCA_003139975.1 Acidobacteriaceae bacterium | reverse complement strand
GTGGTGGCATCGAGTTGCGAGTTGAGCGAAGACAGCATTCGCATATTCGTATCCACGTCGCCCGGAAGCTGTCCCAGGTACTGCTTCTTGAAGGCCGCCAGTTTCGCATCCTGATCGTCGATGGCACGCTTGGCGTCTTCCACCTGCCGGCTAAGAAAGTCGGTCGTACCCTTGGCAATGTCCGCCCGCGAACGCAGGTTCTCGTCTACCATGAGCGACGTCAGTGCGCTGCAGATCTTTTGCGCCCGGCTCGGATCGCTGTTGGAATAGCCAATGTAGAAACCCGGCAGCGACTCGTCGGTCGCGGACGGCGCTTTCTTCTTGGCCCCCGGCGCGGTCGTCTCACTGATCGAAGCAAGGACTGGCGTCACGGTCATGTTCGTGCGAATGTCCTCCATCAGCTTGCCTTCCTCGCCCGGTTTCACCAGCCCCAGGCTCTGGATGACCGGCCGCAGCCGGCTCCCGCTCAGCATCTGCTGCTGCAGGCCCGCAATGCGCTGCGTGAAGTCGGTCGTGATGTCGGGGGCCACGTAGCTGGTAGGTACCTTCTGCCCTTCCACCAGAATCATCGATTGCGACACGTATCGCGGCGGGAATATGTACGAGACCATGAAGCCCGCCAATGGCGCAACCAAGAGCGGGATCAAGACAATTTTCAGCCGGCGCCGCGCCATCGCCAGATAATCTTCTATGCTCAGTTCGCGATTTTCTGTCATCCTCTTCACCAATCCGGCTGCTTGTCACAGCCCAGAAATCATTCGATTCGAGTTGCCTTGGGATGCCACTCCAACCCGATTGAACCCGTGTGCCGCTGCGCCGTACTGCCGCAGCCGAAAGTCGCGCAGTTCAACGTGTTCGGCTCGTTAAACCCCACTTCGTTGAAACTGTAAGCCGCAAATAGGTCGTAGGTGCGCCCCATATGCTTCCGCAAGATCGCTCCAGCCGTGCCCGCGTCATAGCTGGTGGCGGCGGTAATGCTAGAGCCGCCCGGCAGGAGACTGGTGTTGTGCGAGTAGCCCGCCGCCAGCGAAATCGTGTAGGTCCGCCCCATCGTTCGCCGGTAGGCTAACTGAGCCACTTGCGTATCTGCGCCCGGGAAGTACCCCGATCCGGCGGACGTGAACTTCTCCCAGCTCAAGGCCAACGAGGCGCGTTGCTCGAATTGATAACGCAAAACCGCGCGCCCGCTCAACGACCATTGCGGCGTAGCAGTCCCGAACCTCAAGTCCGTGTACTTGGGCCCGAGGCCGATAATGAGCTGCATTCGTCCAGTGATGGTATGGCTCCAGCGCAGGTTGAAGACATCGTTGTAAATCTCGCCCCCCTGGCTGTACGGGAACCGGAATACCTGAAACGCATACACGGCGGCAATCTGATCGCGCCGCGAAATCAAGTGACTGTATCCGCCCTCAATACTCGTTTCGTCGCTGTTGAGCAGGCAGTTCGTCTGCTGGCTGGCCGGCCCAGAGCAATTGGAGCTGTCATAAAAGTGTGCGTTGCTGAAGGCGCCCACCAGTGTGAACGCCGAGCGCGGGCTGATCGCTTGCACCACATCCCCAATGGCGGTATTGGCCAGCCTCGGGATCTCTCCGACCGCTTCGCCACCACCGACACTAAAACGCAAAGTGCCCGGCAACCCGCCACCAGCTTCCCCGCTTCCCAGGCCGCCCAGGGCGACGCCCAATCCTGGAAGTCCGCCCGCAGCCCCTGTGGCAAAAGAGCCGTCCGGGATATAGCTAAAGGAGTCGCGCACCTCCACGTAGCCGGTGCGCCAGCGCGTAATCCCTTCCATCCCGACCGCCTGAAGTTGCTGCACGTTATACACGGGCGAGGTTTGAAAAGCTCCGCCGCCCAGATACTCGAGAAACAGGTCGCTCTTGGACCAGAATTTCTGCAGGTCAAACGCGCCCAGCACGTGCTCCACGGGACGCACCGCCGACGCGCCCAGCTGATTACTTTCGTTGCTGTCCGCCGTTTCGCTCACCAGCAGGGCGGGTGAAATAAAGCTTCGGCTCGCCGACTTCAGTTCAAGACCCGGTTCACCCAGTCCGGAAAGTGGCGGATTCTCCGGATTCAGCACCGGCGCATTCTGGCCGAACGCCGGCGCGGGAGCCGCGCCCTGCTGCTGAGAATTGCTCTGGGCCACAGCGCACGCAGCTACGCTGAACATCATTAGCACCAATCGAATTATTCCTGGTCTTGCCATGGTTACTCAGCCTTCCCGTCACGGAACGACAATCGTGTCTCCCGGTTGCAGCATATAGTTCTGCTCCATCGCTTCGCCTTTGACCAGCTTGCGATAATTGACCGGAAGCTTTTCCTGTTTGCCGTTTTGGCTGCGCAGAACATAAATACGTTTCGTATTGGCGAACTGGCTCAAACCGGCCGATGACAGGGCCTGCAAGACCGTCATGCGGGGCAGCATTGTCATGCCGCCGCTGTGCGTCACTTCTCCAACCATGTAAATCCGTTTGCTGTTAATCGCCGTCACCACCACGGTGACGCGCGGGTCGGCCACAAATTTTCTCAGCTTCTCCGTGATCGATTCGCCCAGCTCTCTCGGAGTCAGGCCTGCGGCTTGCACATCGCCAAGCAGCGGAAGAGAAATCTTGCCATCCGGACGAACCGGCAGGGTCGCTGTCAGATCGGCTTCCTTCCACACGTTGATGCTCAATCCGTCTTCGGGTCCAATCACGTAATCCGGCCCCGCCACAGCCACGCCAGCGTCCTTTTCCGGTGCCGCGGTGGCCGGCTTCTCAGGCGCGGCCGTGGCGGCCGGTTGCACCGGAGCATCCTGCGCCAGCACCATACTGCCAGCCAATAAAACTGTCGCAGCCGCCGCGTTCCAAATCAATTTCATGTCCTTCTCCTCGTCGTGCCTGATTGCTTTTTCTTACTTCGGGGTCTTAGGCCCCGTATCCTTCACACCCGATCTGCTTCAGCTTATAGAGCAGTGCCTTATAGCTGATCTTCAATTCCTCCGCGGCCCGCCGCCGGTTCCAGCGCGTTCGTGCCAGAACGTGCAGGATCAGTTCCCTTTCCGCTTCCCGCGAGGCCGCGCGCGCCGCATCCTTCAAAGAAATCTCCCCATTCGGAGGCTCGCTCTTGCGCAACAAGGAACGAAGACCGCCCATGGCGAGTGCTTCGTCTCCCAGTGCGACAATCGCCCGCGTGGCATCCTTCAATTCACGAATGTTGCCGGGCCAGTGATACTCGAGAAAGAAGTTTTGCGTCTCTACGCTAAGCGTCGGCACTGGTTGACTAAAATCCTCCGCAAAGACCGCGAGAAACCAGTTCCGTAGACCAGGAATATCCTCTTTTCGCTGGCGCAGAGGGGGCAACCGCAGACAAACTCCGCTGATCCGGTAGTAGAGGTCTTCGTGCACCTTTCCCGACCGCACCTCGGGCTCCAGTTCGCACGAGCTCCCGCAGATGTAACGCGGTACATGATTCCGCTCGCCGTCGCCCAAACTGATCTGGCGCAGCACTTCCTTTTGGGCCGCAGACGGAAGATCGCCGACTTCATGAAGATAAATTGTTCCGCCCTGTTGTTCGCAGGCCGCTAATGCCGTCTCGCTCGTTTCCCGCCCCTGAAACACCTGGAATGGCCCCGGGGCTCGCCGGGAAAGACTATGAATGCGCGCCGCCGCCGCCGTCTTGCCCGCCCCGTGTTCGGCTACCACCAGCATCGGAACATCATTTTGCGACAATTCCCGAAGTACTTCTTCCACCGTGCGCATTCCGGGGCTCACGCTCTCGATCCATACTTTCGCCCCGCCATTCGGCGCAGGTATATCGCGTGACCTCTCTTGGGTATCGTGAAGATCCATGCTAAATCCATTCCGAGGCGGAGGAACCGCTGCTCGGACAAGGGTTCAACTCTTTTGTGCACTCGCATTGCCAACCGGGGAGAGGCAGATGGCGGTCACAAGCCCGGCACAAGCTTATATTTCAATAGCTTAGGCTTGCGACCTTGGGCTCGATCCAGCCTCCACGTTACCATAATACGCACAACTGGGAAAATCTTTTCCCACATTCGCCATTACGTCCGGGACATTCTTTCCCTCGACCACTCGCCCGAACCCCGACTATGCGTGCCAAAGAATGACACGACCCCACTTACTGACGACGGTCCGTTCTGCAGGAAAAGGTTAGCTCGCAAGTCCGCTCACGTCCTCCGCCCTCCTACCAGACCTGTCGGAACTGGCTCCAGGGAAGAACGATGTCGTGCGAGAGGGTCATCATGCGGATGTGAAGGAATTCGCTCGTTGGTTGCGCCGGAAGCCGATTGCGATACAGTAGCAGCCGCATACCTTTCCATCCGGCCGCATTGCTCTCGATGGGGAAAGCATCAACCAGTTCGTACTGCAGATCGTGCTCAAGCACCTCGTGCAGGCTGCTATCCGCCTGAAACACTGAAGGCTGATCGGATGTCACGATGTACTTGACCCCGTTCTTCTCCATCACGTCACGCACGTCATCGGGCGTTTTCGCGAATTCCTCCACGCCTCCGCTGGTTTTTATCCGGGCAGACCACAGGGCCTTGCGCAGCACTAGGAACCGCCGATTGGGATCGAGGTCCCGCAAGAAAAATATGAAGTTGGCGGGCAGCCGCGCTTCGAACAGAATCACCCCGGAATCGCTTGTTTCAACGATCCGATGCGCTACCTGCGCATACCCCGACAGGTAGGGGCGTTCGTAGCGCGCGCCTACGATTACGCTGCTCACCAGTACTACTAGCGCCAGCGCCCGGGCAGCGACTCGAATCGCCGGTTCTCGCCATTTCGCCGTAAGCGGACCAACCACGAAATAAATTAGCGGTGGTATCCAGCACAGTGCATAGCGCGGTTCTTTGTGGGATATCGCGGTGAACGTGATGTAGCAGCCAGCAATCCAACACCCCATGAAAATACTGGCCGTGCGCTGGCTCCACCAACGGCAACACGCGATCCCGGCCGCCGCCAGTACCAGTAACGGCCACCCCAGTTGCTCCGGAAGGGCCCTGATGTAGAACAACAGACTGGCAGCATGCCCTGGGCGCGCGCTTGCTTCCACATTCGCCAACCCACGCCCAGTCAGGTCCATCGCGATGGTCTTCCAATGCATCACTGCCACTACGGTGTAGAAAGGAGCTACCAGTACAATCAAGATCGCCAGCGGGCCTAGCACCCGCCGATTCAGAAACAACCTCCACTTACCGAGCAGCAGAACGCTTAAAGTACAAACTGCAACCAGAAAGATCGCATTCTGCTTTACCAGCAGCGCTCCGCCACCCATGACCGCGAACCAATACAAAGCTCGAATCCGCTCCGTCGTCAGGTATTCGTACCAGAAATACAAAGCCGCAATCGACACGGCGAGGCATGGTATTTCCAGCATGACTGCTTTCTCGAACAACAACACCGAAGGAAGCAGGGCGAAAATTACGGTTGAGAGGGCGGCTGCCCATTTTCCTTGTATGTCATTAACCAGGCGGAACCAGAATACGCACCCAAGCATTGCAAAAAGCAGTATCGTGAGTCGGGCCGTGGCCACGGATGCGCCAAACAGGCGGAACACTATGCCTTCGGTTACATAGAAGATCGGGGGCCAATGGATGACGCCGCTCAGGGCTGGATACTGCGCGTAATACGCATAGGCGTATTGCACCGGATGAGCGATCGGGAGGTCCCTCGTCAAGGAAGCGAAGAATATGCCGCTGGCGGCGTGCTGTGACTCATCAACGTTATAGTCGAACTCGCCCTTGGAGATGCCGTGCGTGATAATCGGGATCACCAACGCCAGTGTCAAAAGCAAGAAAATATTCGCGCCCACCGCGGCGGCCTGCCGGACGGGTGTCGGATGCACCTCCGATATCTCTATCTCGTCAATGCGAGGCAGCAGGGGATTGGTCACAATGGGTATGCCTTTGATGGACTCGCCAGGGGGGCACGGCCTTCCGAGACACATTATGCCCTAGGACCGACGAGGGGTCAAACCTTTTGAGCCAGTCGGTTCCTCGCCCGCTCAACTGCTCAAAAGCACCGAATCGAGCCATGTGAGCGGGTTATCGTGAAAGCGCCTCCGTCCGCTTGCAGTTCGAGCAGCCACGTCTAGCTCAAAAGGCGAATAATCAGGGCAAAATGTGAAATAGATTGCATGTCCTTCCTTTTCGCCGGGTTGTATCGGCAGGACTTACCCTGCACAACCACGTGCATTACTGATCTCGGACTTGATTCCACGCTTCCCCGCAGTAGCACGTGCTAGCTTCCTCGCGTGGACTTGTCGAGGAAAAACTCTTGTTGGAGAGGCCATCGCAATGCGCTGTTTTCTTCGAGCAGCAACGGACGCAACCCAAGCTGATTCGCGCCCAGGACTAACGCACGACTTATCTTCTGTGGCCCTTGAAATCGCAATCCTGTTATTGGTGTGTGCCTCATTGGCAGGCTTTTCCTGGGCCCAAGTGGCGCTTTCGACCAGCCGCGGCGACAACACACGCTCCGGCGCCAATACGAACGAAGCCTTGCTCTCAGCCTTGAACGTTAATAGCAATAATTTTGGCCATCTTTTCAGTGCTTCCATCGATTATCAGGCCCTAGCCCAGCCGCTCTACGTGCCCCAGGTGGACATTCCGGGACAAGGCGTCCACAACGTTGTGTACGTCGTGACGCAAGCGGATTCCGCCTATGCCTTGGACGCCGACACTGGAGCGCAGTTGTGGCACGTCAGCCTGACAAACGGGGGTGTGCCCGCCAGTGGACCTCTCCTGCCCTGTGGCACCATGGATGGATTTAATCAGGAAGGTATTGTCGGCACGCCTGCGATCAATCCGGCGACCAATACCATGTATCTGGTCGCGAAGAGCGTGATTAACGGGCAAGTCACCCACTACTTGCACGCGCTCAATATCACGAACGGCACCGAGCAGACGAGCATGGGCAGCCCGGTGGAGATTACGGCTTCCAGCGTGAGCAAGACGGGACACGTCGCGAAATTCAACAGCATGCACCAGAAAAACCGTCCGGGCATATTGTTGCTCAACGGCGTCCTCTACCTGGGCTTCGGTTCGAACGGCTGCAACGACGGAAACACGGGCTGGCTCCTCGCCTATGGCGCGGCCAACTTGCAGCAAGTCGGCGCTTTCAACACTTCGCCCGACCACGGCCTGACCTCCATATGGCAAACGGGGAACGGGATTTCGGCCGATGAATCCGGCAACATTTTCGTCGCGACCGCCGAAAGCCAAAGTTATGACATTCCCTCAGGCGGCCAAAGCTACAGCAACAGTATTCTGAAGATTGGGCCGGCGCCGTGGAATCCTCAGAACGAACCCGACCAACCCGCCGATTACTTCACCCCGTGGACCGTGGCCTACCTCAACGACCACGATCTCGACATCAGTTCGGTCGGTCCGGTCGTCCTTCCGGATCAGCCGGGTAATTATCCTCACGAGTTGATCGCGAGTGGCAAAGAAGCAGTCGTCTACCTCCTCGACCGCGACGATATGGGCCAGTATGTGCCCGGCGGCCAGGACCGTGCCATCCAGGAGATCCAGTTGATCCATGGCGGAGAACTCATGGCTTCTCCGGCCGTCTGGAATGGAATCGTCTACTTCAGTCCGGATGGAGCGCCGCTGCAAGCTTTTCAGCTTTCAAACGGCCTGCTAACTCCGTTCGCGCAGACCGCGATTCGATTAATCGGGTCGCACTCGCCCTCCATTTCGTCCAACGGGATTCACGACGGCGTCCTCTGGGTGCTCAGCGGCAACCAGGTACAGGCTTATGACGCGGTTTCATTACAGCAGCTATATACGTCCAATCAAGTTGCCGCCCGCGACAGGTTGCCGCCGCTGGCCCATTTCGCGACCCAGACAGTCGTCAACGGAAGGGTGTACGTCGCCACCCAGAACAGCCTGGAAGCATACGGTCTGTTCAACACTTTGACAATCACGGGCGGCAATAATCAGTCCGCGACCGTACTGGCTAAATTGGCCACACCGATCCAGTTTGTGGCTAGCGATCCTTACACTGCTCAACCTCAGGCTGGGGTCACGGTCACTTTCAGCGATGGCAACAAGGGCGGCACGTTCAATCCATCCTCTGCCATTACCAATTCCAGCGGAGCGGTGAGCACAACCTACACGCTACCCAAGAAAGCGGGGATCTACACGCTGACCGCCTCCGCGGCGCGTTTCGGCAATGCCTGGGCTATCGAGACCGCTACACCACTGGCGCCCGCCAGAATTGTCAACTCTGGCGGAGGCAGCCAGACCGGGATGGCCGGCTCCATTCTTCCGAATCCAATCGTGGCCAAGGTCGTGGACATCTACGCGAACCCGGTATCGGGTGTAACCGTTAACTTCTCCGCCAATGAGGGCGGCATCACAAATCCGACTTCGGCAGTTACCAACGCCAAGGGCTTGGCCAGTACCTCTCTTCAGTTGCCCGACACCGTCGGTGCAATTGCCGTCTCCGAGACCGCGTCCGGTTTGCATAAAGAGACGGTCCTCGAACACTCGGTAGCGGGATCCGCTGCGTCCATCACCGCGAGCGCCGGGAATAATCAGTCCGCCGCACGCGGCACGACGCTACCCNNCCCCCCCCCCCCCCCCCACGACGCTACCCCAAGCGCTGACCGTAGTGGTTACCGATCAATACGGCAACCCCGTTTCCGGGGCCGCCGTTGCCTTCAGTGATGGTGGTGCAGGAGGCAATTTCGCCAACCCCAACCCCGAGGACGCGAGCAGTTCCGGCACTGTCAGCCAGATCTATACCCTGCCCTTATCGCCGGGCAAGGTCGTCATTACAGCCACTGTGACCGGTGTTGCGAGTCCCGCTACGTTCTCCGAAACGGCTCAGTAGTTTGCTCTCCCTATGCAAGATAGGCGCTCCGTTGACAGTCTGTCTGCGAGCGCCTTCTTCTTTGCGGCGAAGATGATGTCCTCGGCTGGGCATGTTCAGCTTTAACTCGGCCATCCTTATTTGCTTTGCGCGGAACATCCCTGTTCGCATATGCTCAGGGGCAAGCGCGCCCTATGCAGAGTTCGGTCGAATTAGCCCCGCTCGCTGTCGAGCAGAAGAAGCCGGTCGCACTCCTCTGGCCGCGCGCTGCTGGCTGGCTGCTCGTTCTGCTCCTGGTCTGGCTCTACCACTCGATTTTGTATCGCCTGGCCGTCCAATGGTGGGGGGATCCCAATTTCTCGCACGGCTTCTTCGTCCCGGCTTTTTCGTTGTTTGTGTTGTGGCAGAGCCGCAAGCGACTAAAGAAAGTTAGAATCTCGCCTTCCTGGACCGGCCTCCCGATCGTCATGCTCGCGCTCGTCATGCTCGTCTTCGGAGAGCTTGGCGTCGAGTTATTCACCTCTCGCTCTTCTTTCATCATCCTGCTGGCGGGCCTCATCATTTTGTTCCGGGGCTGGCCGCTGTTTCGTGCCGTGCTGTTTCCCTGGGCATTCCTGTTTCTGATGGTCCCGCTCCCCGCCATCATCCTGCAGCATTTCACGTTTCCGCTTCAGATATTGGCCTCGAAGCTCGCCACCTGGTCTTTGCAGGCGGTCGGCATTCCCGCGCTCCGCGATGGAAATGTGATCCAACTTCCATCCATCACGCTCGAAGTCGCCGAAGCCTGCAGTGGTATCCGCTCGCTGGTTTCGCTCATCACCCTCGCCATCATCTACGGCTATCTCACCGAGGATCGTAACTGGGTTCGAGTCCTGCTCGCATGCGCGGCCGTACCTATCGCCGTGCTTGCCAATATCTTCCGAATTTTCGGCACAGGCCTCGTCGGCCAACTCTGGGATCCCAACAAGGCGCAGGGCTTCTTTCACGAGTTCCAGGGATGGCTGGTCTTCGTCGTCTCTTTGATGTTGTTGTTCGGACTCCATCGTCTGATTAATCTCATCTGGAAGCCAACGGCTGCGCCTCCAATACCGCCTGTGGCCGATGTTCCTCAGGCACGCGCGCAAGCTAAACCAACCTCTCCTGCCCGCTTCGCCGTGGTTGCGTTTCTTATGTTGGCCGGGGCTGCGGTTCAATACGCGTGGGGCGATGAAGTCCCCCTGCCTCCCCNNCGTCAGCCTCTCAGTTCGCTGCCGATGCAGTTTGACAAATGGAGCGGGAGTGACATTCCGCTCGATGACGAGACCGTCAAAATCCTGGGCCATGGAGAGTTCCTACAGCGCGATTACGAGACTGACAGTGACCAGGAGCCGGTGGTTGAGCTGTTCGCCGCCTACTATCCAACGCAGAAATTCGGCGATTCAATTCATGCCCCACTCCACTGCGTAATCGGTGCCGGCTACACTCCCGTTCAGCGGGAGGTTGTGCAGCTTTATGGCCCGCGCGGGGCGTTCACTGTCAATCGATGGGTAGCGGTAAAGGGCCTGGAACGAAGCCTGATTCTCTATTGGTACCAGGCGCACGGTCGCGAAGTGACAAGCGAATACTGGGAAAAGTACTACCTGATCTCTGACTCGATCCACCTCCGTCGCAGCGATGGCGCCCTTATCCGTCTCTCCACCGCCATGAATAAAGGCGAATCCGCTGACGCCGCCCAGGCTCGCATCATGCAACTCGGCAACCAAGTCATTCCCCTGCTCGATAACTCCATTCCCCGCTGAAGATCACCTGTCGTTTTTTCCACTTACCAGATACCTCGGTCCCGTAAGTGACCCTGTCATCCCAGCCGGAGCGATGCGGAGTGGGAGTTCTCCAATCCCGCTACAATGGCGGCGTGCCGTTCCGGATCCGACAATTTGAAAAGGGCGATTTCGAGACGCTCTGGCGGATCGATCAGGATTGCTTCGATCCGCAGCTGGCCTACTCGCAGCCGGAATTGGCTTTCTATATGCGGCGCGCATCGGCGTTCACGCTGGTGGCGGCGGACAAAGGGAAGGAAAGAATTCTAGGATTCATTGTGGCGGAGAAGCGGCGGCATACTGGTCACATTATTACGATCGACGTGATCGAGGAGGCGCGGCGGTTGGGCGTTGGCTCGGCGCTGCTGGCGGCAGCGGAAGAGCGGCTGCGGGAGAGCGGAGCGGTTGCGGTGGAATTGGAAACAGCGGTGAATAACGATGCGGCGATTCGGTTTTACAAACAGAAGGGATATTTCGTGGAAAGAACCGTGCGCGGATATTATTCGAATCAACTGGACGCGTTGGTGATGGCAAAGCCGCTGGCGTCGTCGTTGTAGACATGAGACATGCGCCTTCCCGCCTTTTCGGGGCGAGAATGAGATGATGCAAGCCGCGTCTCTACCGAAGGAGGATCAATGACTCTGATGAAGATTGCGATTCAAGGGGAGCTTGGGTCCTTCAGCCATGAGGCGGCGGAGGCGATGGCGCCGCGGGCGCGGGTGGTGCCTTGCGCGCGGTCGCTCGACGTGTTTGACCGGGTGAAGCGCGGGGCTGTGGATGGAGCCGTGATCCCGATTGAAAATTCGCTCGCCGGTTCGGTGGCTGAGCATTTTGATCTGTTGCTAAGCCGCGACGTGCATATCGTCGGCGAGCTTCGGCTCCGCATTGTGCACAATCTGATCGCATTGCCAGGGACGAAGCTGACTGGGGTGCGGCGGGTGTTTTCGCATCCCGTGGCGCTCGATCAGTGCCGGAATTTGTTTGCGAAGAATCCGCGGCTGCAAGCGGAGCCGTTTTACGACACAGCCGGCAGCGTGAAGCACGTCATGGCCGAAGGGTTGACTGATGCGGCGGCCATTGCCAGTCGGCGGGCGGCAAAGGTGTATGGCGGCAAAATCCTGAAGGCCGGGATTGAAGATGACAAGAAGAACTTCACGCGGTTCTTCCTGATTCGGCGGGGCAAGCCACGGGCGGCACGAAACGCTAACAAAACCTCGCTGGCATTCAGCCTCAGGAATATTCCCGGGGCGCTGTTCAAGGCGCTGAGCGTGTTTGCGCTGCGCGACATCAGCTTAAGCAAGATTGAGTCGCGGCCAATGCGCGGGCGTCCGTGGGAGTACGTGTTTTTTGTNNATGCGCTGCGGCATCTGGGCGAGGTGGCGGAACTGGTGAAGGCGCTGGGGATTTACAGGGAGGCGTGAGGGGACCATGACTGTGAGTCGCAGCGACAGGACGAGCTTGCCCCGTTTTGGAGGGCCGTTTTCATTTATCACAAGTCGATGTGATGTGCTGCGTTGCAGCATGCCGGTGGCCGGGCGTAGGTTGGAAATAAGGAGAAATAATATGCGCTTGGTTAGACCTGTGCTCGCGATTGCGATTGGCATTATCCTCCTCAGCGCTTGGGCGGTTGCCGGTCAAGATCAAATGGGTGTTGCCGATGTTTACAAAGTTACTTTTTCAGAGAAGGTGCGGGTGGCGGACACGTTGCTGCCTTCAGGGAATTATGAGATCCGGCACGTGATGGAAGGCGCCGACCATATTATGGTTTTCCGGNNGGCGTGAAGAAGCCGGCCGAAGTGCGCGCCAAATGCACCCTGGTTCCGCTGCCCGAAAAGGCGCTTGAGACCGAGAAGCATTTCGAACTGAATGCGGCCAATGAACGGGTTCTCCACGAGCTGATCTTTAAGGGAGATCGGTCAAAGCACGTGTTCTGACGCTGGATATCGCCCCAACCTGGTGTCTGAAAGAACAGGTGCGACGCTGGTGGCCACCCGCGTGTGATTTTCGTCTTTCCCACGTTTGCGCCCAAATAACCGGGCGCGAACCGAGGGTGCACCATTGGTTCTGGCTTCCCATGCTCCCTTGGCGATTACCGGCGTGGGGGCGGTGGGCAATTCATTTCTTGCAAAGGCACGAAAAAGGTCTAGAATTCAACAACCTAGCCTATGGGTTTGCATCTTTTTGGCAGTCTGGTTCATCAAAGTTGAGTGACAATCACTCAAGGGAAGAGCATGAACGACCTAAATTCTCCTGTTTCTTATGAAGTATCAGGACATTCGCTGCCGATTTTGCCGGTGCGCGACACGGT
>PLHN01000257.1 GCA_003139975.1 Acidobacteriaceae bacterium | reverse complement strand
GCCAAGAGACCACCGCTCTCCGAAACCGCCGCCACCGGCGAGGAGTTGACTCCCGGAGATCGCGTCGAGGGTTTGGGCAACTTCGGGAAGCCGACCGGAGAATTCGGCACAGTTGAGCAAGCTAACGAAGAGGACGCGGTCGTCAAGTGGGATGATGACGGTCGCATGAGACTCCATCAGCCGTCGCTCAAGAGGGTTTAACCGCAGAAGGCTGGCCAATTCGTCGCGGTTCGCATCTGTTGTTGCCGGGCTGTTCCTTTTTGCACAGTTTTGGTGGGCTGTCAGGTGCCGCAGATGCTAGTGAACGATCTACGGCGTCGCGGCCTGAGTCGTAAAACCATCCTGAACGCACTCAGCGCGCTTGCAAGCATGTTGGGCGCGGCGAGGGACTGGAACTATCTGGCACCAAAACTCGACTGGCAGAAGTTGCGTTTGCCCGTTGAGGAACTGCAGAAGTCGCAACGTTTTTTCACACCCTACGAGTCCCAGCGAATCATCGACGCGTCCCCAGAGCCGTGGAACATCTGTTTTGCGTTCATGGCCTACCTAGGGCTGCGTGCGAGTGAAGCCGTGGCCGTCGCATGGGAAAACCTCGACCTTGCGGCGGGAGTGTTGCGCGTGAACCAAAGCAACTGGTGCGGAAAATTGCTCACGGTGAAGTCGATATCGAGCAACCGTGATTTGCCCCTACCTCCCGTGATGGTTGACATGCTGAATGGATATCGTCTCCGATGGCGTCCCAATGCGTTTGGCTTGTTATTCGCCAATGCCAAGGGGCAGCCTATCACCAGTTGCTATGTTCGTCGGGACATCATGCACCCGATCCGCGAGCGTCTGGGCATCCCGCGCAGTGGTTTCCATGCCTTCCGGCATGGCTTAGGCACCGCACTGATGCAGGGAGGCGCGTCTGCGCGTGTGGTACAGCAACAGCTAGGTCACTCCGACCTGCGCATGCTGACACGCTACGCGCACGTGGTTCCGCAAGACCAAAGAACGGCAGTGGATCGTACTGTGGAAATGTTTTTGCGGCGTTCTGCGGCGAAAGCCGAAGTTAACCCATTGAGAATAAATTAGGTGGTTGGCGTCCCCGGCGGGATTTGAACCCGCGTTACCGCCGTGAAAGGGCGATGTCCTAGGCCAGGCTAGACGACGGGGACGTCTGGCAGCCGCAACTCGAATGCCAGATTAGTGCAGACACTCATACTAACAGCGGCCTTTTTGCGCTGTCAAAGTTCGCGCACTTTTGCTCGCGTCTCTCCGCATTGAATACTTCGGCAAATTCGCAATTCCTGAATAGGACCAGCAGGCCAGTCCGAATTCTCGTCGCAGCCAAGCAGCGCCGTCACTCAGACCTGATACCTGACCCCTGAGACCTCGCCCGCAAAAAAAGGGCACGGTCGGAACCGTGCCCTCCTGCTGTCTTTTGCTATTGCAGGGTCACTCTCCCACGAGTTCCATCTTCTTGGGGACGGCCGGCCAGGAGACAATTTCGTTCTCCTGAGCGTCCACCACCGCGATGGCCGCGACGTTCACGATTTCCTCGACTTCCGTATCGCGCGGCACGACGTGTACTGGTTTGCTCATACCCATCAGGATCGGACCTAACGTAGTTCCTCCCCCGAGCTTCGAGAGCAGCTTGTATGCAATGTTTGCGGATGCCAGATCGGGGAAGATCAGGACATTCGCCCCGCCCTTCAGCGAGCTGAAGGGATAGCTTTTCTCCAGCACTTCCGCTGAAACTGCTACGTCCGCCATCACTTCGCCGTCCACGATCAGCGTCGGGTCGGCCTTGTGCAGCAACTTGACCGCTTGCCGGACCTTCACACACTGCGGATGCTGCGTGCTTCCGAACGTGGAGAACGACAGCAAGGCCACCCGCGGTGTGAGGTCGAAGCGCCGCGCGGTCTGGGCCGCACAGAGCGCGATTTCGACCAGATCTTCCGCCGTCGGATCGATATTCACACTCGGATCGGCCAGCAGATAGAGTTTGCCAGACCGCGTGATCATCAAATAACAGCCCGAGACTCTGCGCAAGCCTTCTCGGGTCCCGACGATCTGCAGCGCCGGCCGGATGGTCTCCGGGAAGTGCTGGCTGACGCCGGAAACGAGCGCGTCGGCTTCACCCATGTGCACCATCATGGAGCCGAACACGTTGGGATCCTTCATCTGTATGCGCGCTTCCGTTAGCGTCACCCCTCGGCGCTGGCGCAGGCGATACAACTCCTGGATAAAGCGCTCACGCAAAGGAGACGACTCCGGATCCACGATCTTGAGTCCTGCCAGATCGACACCCAACTCTTGAGCGTTGGCAGCGATCGTCGTTGGGTTGCCGAGCAAAATCGGAAAAGCGATTTTTTCCTCGAGTAGAATGTGCGCCGTGCGCAGCATCTTCTCGTGCTCGCCTTCCGGAAAGACCACGCTCTTCGGCCGCGACTGGGCTTTCTGAATCATCATGTGCGCGATCTCGTGCGCCTTGCCCAGTCGGCGTTCGAGTTGATCGCGGTATTCGTCCAGCGCAATCGGAGTGCGCGCTACGCCGGTCCGCATTGCCGCCTCCGCCACCGCCGTCGCTTCCCACAGCAATACGCGCGGGTCGAACGGCTTCGGGATCAGGTAGTCCGGGCCAAACTTGAGCCGTTCTACCCCGTAAGCGCGGCACACCGAATCCGGCACGTCCTCTTTCGCCAGATTGGCAAGCGCGCGCGTGGCCGCCAGCTTCATTTCCTCATTGATTGCAGTCGCCTGTACGTCAAGCGCCCCGCGGAAAATGAACGGGAACCCGAGCACATTGTTCACCTGGTTTGGATAATCCGAGCGTCCGGTGGCAATGATGATGTCGCTGCGGCACGCTTTTGCGTCTTCGTATGTGATCTCGGGATCGGGGTTCGCCATCGCAAAAACAATGGGCCGATCCGCCATCGAACGCACCATGTCCTGCTTGATCGCGCCTTTCACCGAGCAGCCCACGGCTACGTCCGCGCCCTTCATGGCGTCAGCCAGGGTGCGCGCCGTTGTTTCGCCGGCAAACCGCTCCTTGTACGGATTCATGCCGTCGGTGCGCCCTTTGTAGACCACGCCCTTGGTATCGCAGAGCGTGATGTTTTCGCGCTTCACGCCCAGCCGTACGTAGTGCTCGGCGCAGGCAATACCCGAAGCCCCCGCTCCGTTGAACACCACCTTCACTTCATCAATTTTCTTGCCCACGACTTCGAGCGCATTCAACAGCGCCGCGCCCGAAATGATCGCCGTGCCATGTTGATCGTCGTGGAAGACCGGAATCTTCATCGTCTTCTTGAGCGTCTCTTCGATGTAGAAGCACTCCGGCGCTTTGATGTCTTCCAGGTTGATGCCGCCAAACGTCGGCTCCAGTAACTGGCAGACTTTTATGATTTCGTCGGGATTGTGGGTGTCGAGTTCAATATCGAAAACGTCAACGTCGGCGAACCTTTTGAATAGAACTCCCTTCCCTTCCATGACCGGCTTTCCCGCCAGAGCGCCGATGTCCCCGAGCCCAAGCACCGCCGTTCCGTTGCTGACGACGGCGACCAGATTTCCCTTGGCGGTGTACTTATAGGCATCCTGCGGATTTTTGTGAATTTCCAGGCAAGGCTCCGCTACGCCCGGAGTGTAGGCCAGACTCAAATCGCGCTGGGTGCGGCAGGGCTTGGTGGGAGAAACTTCAATCTTTCCAGGTCGAGCCCCAAAGTGATAATCGAGGGCTTGCTGCTTAGTAACCGCCATAAATGCCTCCTCCTTCTTGATGTGTTACGAAAATTGTGGATGCGAGAAGCGTGCTTCCGCTCTTGACCTCAATTCACAACCAGAGTTTCTCAAAATCCGAACGTCCGGACCGTAAAGGTCAGTTCCGCGCGCTCGATCACGCAGCACGTGGCAATTCCGCGCGTCCCGCTCGACGCGTCCATAGCCTTCGTAGATCGATGAATTTGCAGCCAGCGGGCGCACGCGAGAAGGACTTTCAACACATTATTTCCCAACCGCGGCCTGCCCCGATGTGATCCCCGACGTGTCTGAGTGTGATTTAGATCAGGGGTGCGATTGCAGGCCAAAACCCATTTTTGCCGGCGTTTGGCCGGTTCGGGCCGCTCATCGCGTCGCCTTCTTCTTCTGAGCCAGTGCGATTGCGTCGTCGAGCATCTTGCCGATCCGATTCTCGCGGCCCTCGGGCGTCCGGTAGTAGAAAATGCCGAGCAGGTGAGACCGCCGCCGAGCCCGCGACATCCGCTCCCATCCTTCCGCCGCCAACGAATTGCGCGCGAATGCCAATTGCAGCAGTGGTGGCAGTTCCCGTTCCGCCTCCATGGTCTCCATTAATCGCTCCGCGATCTGCTCCGAGCGGCGGCCACGAGCTTCCGCACTCTTCGGTTCGTTCACCCATTTCGCGATCTCGTATCGCGTGGAGTGGTTCAGTTGGTCGTACCAACGGCGAAACGATCGGCCCTCGGCGAGAATTCGCTTCAGCCGCTCCGGAATCGTCGCGACCCGCTCCTCGGTATCCAGGTCGATCTCAAAACCAGCGACGGACCCCGCACTCACGCGTGCTCCCTTTTGCATGCCTTTTTTCACCAGAAGTATGTGATCACCTTCGCCGGTCGGAAATAGCCAGCTTCGAAATGGAAACCCGTTGATCGTCCCTTTTACCTTGATCTGCCCGCGAACCCCAAAGATTTTCGCCGCATCGAAAGGCACGCGAATGATGACCCAGTTCAGCCGCGAGCGCATGCGCTCGAGCGCCGCGTCAAACCTTCTTGCCTGGGAAGTGATGGTGGGCTTCATCGCTCCTGCCATAGTGAAAAACAGCGCGGGAGGATTCTAATCGCAATCGCGCAGTTTGCGCCCCGCGGGTAGTCAGTGGGCCTCGCTCTCAGCAACCATCTTGACCCACGCAACCACCGTGTCGACGATGCCAGGCGCGGCGTGCCACCAGAAGAAAGGTTCTCCGGGCTGCGGGTGGACGGTGAGATTGTGCTCGGCGGAAGGGGCGATCAGAGCGGTGTAGGGTGCGCCATTCTTGTCGAGCACCTTCTCTATCTGGGAGATGCTTTCGTCGACGGGAACGAGGCGATCGCGCTCGCCAAACACAAGCAGGACGGGCACCCTCACCGTGCTCCAATAGTCCAGAGTATTAACGTTCCCGGTCTTGGCATACCACGCCCAAATCCACGAATCACGGGGAGGGATGCCGAGCCACTCGAACCAAGGCTGTTTCGAGGCTGACGCGCTGGCCGCCTCTAACTCAGCGTACGGGCGTTGGCCGCGACCCACCTCAACAAATAACGTGTAAAGCCGCATGGCGGCTTCCACCTCATCGGGTTTGAAGTCCTGTGCCAGCGCGTTGCGGACCCTATAGAGATCCTGCTGCCACGTCGGTCCGGCAACCGTATCCTCCGCGACAATGATCGCGATCTTGTCGGGTGCGAGACTCGCTGTAATGGCGGCGATAATGCCGCCCTGGCTATGACCGTGCAAACCAATGCGGGCAGGATCGACGTCTGTCCGGCTGCGCAGAAACGAGACAGCGCTCAAGGCGTCCCGGGCCAGATCCTCATAGCTCGCCGTCTTCCAATCGCCGCCCGAGCCGCCCGAGCCGCGCTTGTCATAGATGAGAGCGGCAACACCCGCGCGCGCCAGCCGGTCCGCGATAAAGCGATTCGTCCCCCAGCGCGTCTCCGGCCCACTGCCCTGGAGCAGCACGACGGCCGCGTGCCGGCCCGGCGTGCGCGGCGTGACCAGCGTGCCCGCGAGCTTCACCTCGCCGTTGGCGAACGTCATATCGACGACATCGTAAGGAAGCGGCGACTTCTCTTTTCTAGAAAGCGTAAAAGTGCCCGAGGCGTCGTCGCTCTTGAACGTCCCTGTGATGGCCTGGGCGGCAACTCGTCCGGCAAAGGCAATGCCTTCGCCTAACACGAAATGAACTGAAGAACCATCAAGGCTGACGGAGTTCACTGGGTAGTCCATCGCTTTTTGCGCCGGCGAAGTGAAGCGGCCCGCAATTCCAGCGTCTGCCGGACTGAAATCGAAACTCACGCTGAGCTGGTCTCCCTGGCTCACCATGGAACCTTCCCAGTGCCCATTTAATACTGCAGCCGACGCCGCGATTGCCGCGCGCGTTGGCGCCAGCGCCGCGGCAAGGAGGATGAGGATAAAGGCCAGAACGGAAGCTCGGTTTGCGCCCCGCCAAGGGTAGACGAATTCCATCGGTGTCCTTTCGATAGATCGATAGAGCTATACGCTAGCTGGAGGACCTTGGTTCCATTGGAAAATGGCAACTACGGCTGACCTCGCCGTCCCGGCGGCGCGTTGCCGGGGTACACTATTAACGACGAGCGTTGGGGAAAAGATCGTGATCTGTCCAAATTGCGGTGAGGAGAATTCGTCGGCTTTCCGCTTCTGTGGAATGTGTGGCACGACGCTCGAATCGCAACCGCCTGCGCCAGACCCCGCGGTTGCGGCCGCACAGGTACCTGCGCCAGTGGCGGAGACTCGAAGAAGCGAACCGCGGCATGCCCCAGTCCTCAATAACGCGCCTCTGCAGCCTGCAAAACCACAACCACCGAGACCGGTCGCAACCATCGCCGGTCCGTCGCTGCTGGGATTGGGTCAGGATTCCGGCACTCAACCTGATGTTGAAACGCTGAGGCAGAAGTCTTTTTCAGGCGTCGATTCCTTCCTTGAACCGGAAGAGCAAGCCTCGGGCGGACGCCGAGTTCTTTTGTTGCTGATCCTGCTCATAGCCCTGGGTGCGGCGGGTTGGTGGACCTATTCCAACTATACCGGCTATACTGGCGCGGCCCGCACGGCAACATCGAAGCCGGGCGTTGCGAAGGCAACGCCAGAAACGCCAGCAGACAAGCCGGACGCGCCGTCTACGCCCCCGGCAGCCGCTGCTAATTCGCCTCAGCCCGAAGCGACGCCAGGATCGCCTCATCAAGAAGCCGGGGCGGCCCAGCCCAAGGCTTCAAATCCAACGCCAGCCGCGCAACCGAGCCCTAAGCAAAGTCCGCCGGCCGCCTCGCCGAAGCCGGTGGTGCAAGTGAATGCCGCGCGGTCGAAGGCCGAGCACGCCGAGACGCCTCCGCACGCGGCGCAGGCCGCAGCGGCAACCGCCGATAGCGGCGATGCGGATTATCGAAAAGGCGAAGCCTTCCTCTATGGCCGAGGGGTTGCTGAAAGTTGCGATGAGGCCGTGAAGTTCTTGAAGGCTGCCTCCGCCCGGCAAAACGCCAAGGCCCGGAGCACCTTTGGAACCATGTACGCGACCGGCCACTGTGTTCCCCGTGACCTTCCCACGTCCTACGCCTGGTTCGCGCTCGCGTTGCACGTGGACCCAAACAACCAGATCCTCGAGAAAGATCTAACCGCCATTTGGAACCAGATGACTCCGCCCGAGCGTGAGACCGCCACGAAGTCCAAACAGTAAGGGTGAGAGTTTCGGGAAATTCGCCTCTGAGAATATGGACCTGTTGTTATTCCCCGACAGGCGCCAGGTTGAACGCCTTCCTCGCGCTGCCGCGTTCTTTCTGGATTTTCTCCTGCAGCAGCGTAATCGCATAAATCAGTTGCTCCGGGCGTGGCGGGCAGCCGGGAACATAAATATCCACCGGGATCACCTGATTGACGCTTTGCACGAGCGCGTAATT
>PLHN01000367.1 GCA_003139975.1 Acidobacteriaceae bacterium | reverse complement strand
AGTGCCGCCAGATACTTTGGCGCCAAGATGAACTCCACAGGCTCGAAGGTCATGACCTTAAGCGCATCGATCTCTTCAGTCACCTTCATCGTGCCGATCTCGGCGGCAAATGAAGATCCCGATCGTCCGCTGACGGCGATTGCAGTCAGCAGCGGACCAAGTTCGCGCGTGAAGCCGACCGCGACCAAATCGATAACGTAGTGCAAAGCCCCGAACCGCCGCAGTTCAGAGGCTCCCTGCATCGCCAGGATGAATCCGCTGCACATAGCCATCAGGGCAACCATCGGGAGCGCCTCAACCCCGATCTCTAGCATTTGGTGAACAGCTGCACGCCACCGATGTCGATTTCCAACCAGGGGCAGAGCTGCACGCATCCCACGCAGGGTGGCCCACAATTGAATGTTCAGGCTCCCAACATAGTCGAGTTGACTGAGAGTCTCTCTGCCGGCAATTTCGAAAAGATTGGCCATCAGACCGCCTCGCAACACACGTAGTTCATCGCTCAACGCCCCCATTGAAGAGGGATAGAATGCCGGTCGCCTCAAACAGGCGATGTAAGCGATCATGCAGTCCTTGCAACCTAAGCTCGGTTTTACAGTTTCGTGCGATCCTTAGCGCTTCAATCAGAGTGGCAACGCCGGAACTGTCGATATGGGTGACGCCCGACAAGTCAATGCTCACTGTCGTCGGATGTGGCGCCTTCAAAAGGGCGATAAGCTGGTCGCGCACTGCTGAAGAGGAATCGATATCAATGCGGCCACACAAAGACGCCAGAGCGCCATGTTCGCTGGCAACAATGTTGATTTCCGGCTTATCCACGCGCTTGCTGTTGTGATCGAGCAACGGAATCGGCTCCTCCTTGGCAAAATGTCCCTAATCTTCATGACGGACAATCACCAAGATCAATCCGAAAATGTGTTGGCAAGAGCATGGCCATTACCGGCCACTGATAATCGTAGGAAACTCAAATACTTGCGCAGGGCAGGGGATACTGATACGAACGTTGTAGACACTATCAGGGCAGTCGCGCCCGAATACGGGCAGATGAGGTCAGCTGTGCTTGGATCTTGACCCTATTGGGTCAGGAAGCGGCCCGGGGTGGTTGTTTCTTACGTACAGAAAGCATGGACCCCCGCGGGTAGCTCAGCATTGTGTCTCAGAAAATTGCACCCCGTCTTCATTAAGCCTTCAGCTCTTAGCTCGGTCTTAGCCATTGCGATCCGTCCGAGCGAGTTGGACTGCAGGGGTATCGAATGCTTGTGCTAGCGGCGGCGTCCACGGGAACGAGATCCCGTGTGGAGTACTCCTCGCACTAACTTCTGCAATTTAGCTTTTGCCCGAGCTGTCTGCGCTTTCACAGTTCCGATGGGAACTCCCAGAACGCGAGCTGTTTCGCCGACGGAAAGATGATCCACATACCGCAGGTGAAATGTTCTCCGCAAAGCCGGCGATAGTCTTGCTGCTGACTCTATTAAGCACGCATTCGCCCAAGCCTTGTGGTACTCATCCTCGGGATTGGGCCGATGATCCACCAAAGTGTCGGACAGCGGATACTCGCGCTCATCTCCGATTCGCGAATCCAGGGATACATGGATATACCGTGACCGTTTGCGCAAATGCATTCTTGCGCAATTGATGGCAATCGTGGTCAGCCACGTCGAAAGTTGGGCCTCCCCTCTGAATTGGTTCAAATGCTTGAAAGCAGCCAGCAGCGCATCCTGCACCGCGTCCTCGGCATCGGCTTTATCTCCCAAAAGTCTATAGGCGTATCGATAGAGATACGGTAAGCGATGGGACACAACAGCCATCATCTGTGCAGGGGAAGGTGTCCCCGATTCCAGGGCGACACCCTCATCGCGCTCAATTCGTTTCTCCAGGGAAGGCATGTTATGTTCGCGCTCCTCTTTCGCCAGTGAAGCATGCGAAGTTCCATGCGACCCATGGCGGGGAGGAATTTTCGATGTCATCTGGATGCAGGGGCGGAGCCCGGAAAAGGAACCACTAAAACCGTATCGGAGCTTGCCGCTTTCAGCGACTGCCTTGCCTGCTGCCCTGCTGCTTCGTCGATGTCATGTTTCAGAACATCATGGAGCGCACTAAGCACCTGATACTGCACCATCGCCATTTGGTAGCTCTGCAGCAAAAGATATTCCGCCTGTTCGCGGCTGATTTGATTCGCTTGCTGAGTCTGCACTATTACTAGGAAATCGGCCGATGTCTTTTCCACCACTAAGCTCATGGCGATTTCGTACGATTTGAGAATGTCTTGCGGCCCCAGTGGCATTTCGGGCTTGCGCGCAATCACATCGGATAGAACTGCGTTAGCCTGCATGCTTGTGCCGGAAAGCACTCGCTCCAGCGGAGGCGCATCTACTTGGGTCGTCTTGTTCTTCGCCTGGGCTGCGGCAGGGTGCAACACAGTGCTAAGAATCGCTATAGCAACAAGAAATGTTCGAAGTTTCATGCGCGCCCCTCTGGCGAGCTGCACATCGTAGCGGCCCCCCTGATCATTGCGTGCCGCCGGCGTTCAAAGTTGGCGGCTGAGTATCGCGGTACGATGCCCGGACCATAGTCACGTTTGATTGCTTGATCGCTTTGGCGATATTGCGGGCTAAATTGTGGGTAGCGCGCAAATTGCTGCCAAGGAAGCGGACGTTCCCCTGCACCGTGCGATCGAGCGCAATATTGCCGTCCCGCGTGATGAGTTGACTCCGCACCGTTAACTTTGTCGCGCCGCTCACAGTGGTCACCGCACGCTGCGTTTCGCTCCCAGGCGNNTTCAAGATCAGCAAGTCCGGAATTTCACTAGCCTCACTGTCGCCATCGCGGAGGACGTACTTGAATCGCTTCGTCTTATTCAACTCTTCCAAGAGGTCTTCGTAGATGGCGACTTGAAAGGAATGCGCGAGGTTCAGGTTCCCGGGATCAATCCGCTCCACTTGCACGCTCCATCGCGTGCCAGAACCACTGCTTCCACCGGAAGGCTTCACCGCCGCAGTTTGGCCAGCCAGCTGAACCGACAATACAACTGCAATCGTGACGCTGGCCGCCACACAGAATGTCCACGAATTCGGCTTACTTGTCTTCATGCGTAACCTCCGAGGTGCTTTGCTTCGTTAGCCGGTCTTCGCCAGAACTGGGAAATCCGCCCCGAGCCACGAGTTCATCCCTCGCGAGTTCACCTTGTCCTTTTTTCAATTGGAAGATCGCACCATGGACTCCGCCATTACCGTCGACATATTCCAAGGTCAGCGTGTCGTATTTCTTATGAGCAAAGAGGCTGACCACTCTGCCCCCTCCGTATGGAGCGGCTGCCTTGCCGATCTTCATTGGCAGTCCGCCGACTTGCTTGCTCTCGTCACCTGCAGAGAGATTCAGGACAGAAGCCATGTTTACCTGTACCCCGGGCTTGCCGTTTGGCTGAAATTGCAAGACACTATCTTGAATTGACAGAGTTCCGTTGCAGTTACCCTTTGTGTTCGGCAGACCGAGGACATGAGTGACCCGAGTGCTGAATGGTGCGCTCGTGTTCGCTGGAACAGCGGTGCTCTGGGCCAATGCTCCGCTACCGGCGCACAACCATATTGCCCACAGAGTGAGAAGAGCGTATCCGCCGAAGTAGCCGCTGTTGTGGTTTCTTAGTGCAAACAAACGATTCATTATTCCTCCAGGCTCGGCTCGAAAGACGAGTCGAGCTGTAGCTCTTGCAAAAAGTCCTCGAGCAATGACCTCTCCCGCAGCTATTTCGAGGGTTTAGGTTCTGTAGCGGGTCTTTGGCTTTGTATCGGTACCTGGAGCGAGCGGCCCAACATATCGTTGTAAGTAATTGTCTTCTTTCCGACCAGCACTAGCAGTTCGCGCCCGGTTTCGTACTTCGCGGGGATTTCGCCCATCGGTTGCGTATACAAGACCACGTAAATTGTGTCGCCTACTTTGACGGAAACGTCATAGCTGGTGGGATCAGATCCACTATCGCCCGTAACCTGACGAGCCTTGACCTCAGTAATCATGCCTACTTGATACTTCGATGAAGACTGGCCAAGAGCCGCCAACGTCAGTAAACACAAAGTGACTACAACGATTAGCCTCTGCATCCTTCACTCCTCGCGCTCCCGCTAATCCAGCAATCCGGACCAGGAATGACTGGTAACCAAGTCAAGAGCTTGTTCTTAACATCCTCGATGGAACGCAATCGCCATGCCAATGCTCGAAAGCGCTAGATAGAGTCTCAGCGAGTTGGCGTTACATATCTTTGCAGGGGGTTCCTTTCTGGGGGTCGCCGCTCAACGCTTAACTTGCGCCCACATCCGGGCATCCATGCCTAATGCGGGGCACTCGTTGTGACGCGCGCGCACTCAGGAACAGCTTCGTTCTCGGCTCTTATTTGTTGTTGGTCGGCATTGGCATTGCACGTGCACTCTTATCCTGCAGCGAGGCGGCAGGCATTTGGTGGCCGAGACGGACTCCGCAGCCAACCAGTTCGGAGCGCCCGAGAGCGTAGAAGACCCGCGCGGCACATTACCGTTGTTTGTGGCCCGGGTCTGCCCCTCGCGCATTTGTTGGATCTCTGGATCGGAGAGCGATTATGAAAGCCCTTGACACACTACCGGGCGAATCGAACACGAGCATCATCTCGTCAATCATTAACTTGGCCTGCAGGACAGATTTACGAGGCGTACCATTTAGGCATGAGCGGCAGACATACAGAATGCGAGAGTCGAGACCCTTCTGATCAATCACTAGCTGCCGATATCCTTCTTCGGCAAGAGCCAGATGAAGATGAGGACGAAGAAGAAGAGGAAAACGAACGCAAAGAAGATAACGATGATGACGACGACGAAACCGGCGACGGCTACTCGGAGTGAGCGCGGAACATGCCTCGATTTCGCACAGGAAAACGGCGGTCGAAGAGAACCAAGGCGGTCCTGCCAGTGCGACTCTGTATCGCCGGGAACAAAGACAGCCATCTCGCGCATACCCTCGATGTCAGCAACGACGGAGTGAGGCTGGGGGGTTTCCGAGGCGAGGTGAATGTTGGAGACAAGATCGAAATCCACCACCGCCACAAGCAAGCACAATTTCGAGTCGTTTGGATCGCTACTCGCGAAGGCTCTTTGGAGAAGCAAATCGGAGCTGAGTGCTTGGAGCCGCAGAAGCAACTCTGGGATACGACGCTCCCGCAGCAATCAGATATCTACGAAGAAAAAGAATGACTATTGACTAGGCTGAATGCAGTGGTGACCAACTAAAGCTCCTCAGCCGTCGCAAGCCGTTCCAGTGCAGGGTTGTTGTGCACGATCAAGGTAGCGCCCCTTAGTTCTGCGATCTCCTGCTTTCTCAATTCTGACAGTGTGCGGGTTATCGTTTCCCGGCTGGTGCCGATGAGCTTAGAAATCTCTTCATGTGTCAGCGCGATCTTTGTGCGCACTGCTCCATCGGCGACCTGTCCCTCCGCAGACAAACTCCAACATGTTCCTTCCGCTCTGCGTTCCCGCATGTATACGGGCCACTCTCTCATAATGCATTGACCCTGTGACTGGGGTCTTGAGTGTAATAGACATTCTGCGAAATCTTTAACCACGGGATTGTCCGAGCATGCTCTGCAACAGGGATAAAGCGAACAACTGATCGATCCGCCAGATACCGGAAATTCGGCGTCCTAGTTTACTAGCCGGAAGTTTACAGCCACGGTGGTCTCAATGTTCGTCGGTTGGCCATTCACGGAATAGGGTTCGAAACGCCACCACCGCACTGCATCCATGGCCGCTCGCGACAGTGCATCGGGACCACTGACAAACTTCGTCTGTGTCACAGCACCGTTGGCATTCACGACGGTGTCCAGCACGACTGTGCCCTGCACTCCCGCCTGTCGTGCAAGCTCTGGATACTCGGGGATAACGCGATAGACGATCCGTTGCGCCATCGTGTCGGGTGGGACCTTCAACTGTGGTTGCACTGCCACGGTTTCTTTTGCCGGCAGGTGCGCTTCCAATTCCGCCCATCCTTGCTGCCAATGCCACCATCCCAGCACAGCCGCGATCAGCGTCATGGAGATGGTGAACGCAACGATGCGCCGGATGCCGAACCTGTGTTTCGGGACCTCCAAGTCTGGCTGCAACTGGGCTTCTTCTGCTGCCTCTAAGTCGTCATCTGCGGGGGTAGCCAATAAGAGTTCGCCCTGGCGCCGAGTCCAGTAATGGACTGTCGATTGCTGTTCGGCTGGCATACGGAGAAACTGGAGTCCGAAGCACCGTTCATGTTGATAGCGCACCACCGCCGTTGCCCGCACCGGCAAGTTCATGTGCGGAACAAGAAACTCGACGCGGACGGACTCGCCGACTAGGAGTTGTGACGCTGGGACAACTCCGATTCCGCCCTCGCCTATCTCAACGGCACGTCCAGGAATGTGGTTGGGAATGCCCGAACGCAATACGGTGAGGGCCAAGGGCACCGTTAACTTGTAGCGAGGGACACTCCGCGTGGACGCAGTTCCTTTTGAGAACGCCGGACTCACTCCTGTATTCATCGCTCAGCTTCGTGACGTTGTCACGTCTCGGATGATTGCTTTCTAACACAGGAGAGCACTGTAATTGATGTAACCGACGTAACCAGGCGATTTCGATAAGTGAGAATTGCCGTACCAGTTAACCATGTCAACTCTTGCTTCGTGTCGAATCACGCACCTCGCGCTGCACGCCTGGAACGAACTCCGATAGCAGAACATCCATGTTGTCTGCACCGTCATAGCCGGGCTCTCCACTCATATTCCGCACACGCTCTAGTCGGGCGATCAGATTCCGTTGGATGCCGGCGGGCAATGTGTTTACGGTTTTGTGGGCTTGCTCGAACATGCGAACCACCGCATCGAAGTATCCCGCATCGTCATGGCTCACGTCCCGACTGAACCCAGCCGCCCGCTCGCAGTAAAAAACCATCAGCTCGCCCACTCCTTCGGCGTCACCAAGCGCTTTCCTGTAGTCGGTGATCGTGACCTGCTCCCCGTTTTCCGAA
>PLHN01000261.1 GCA_003139975.1 Acidobacteriaceae bacterium | reverse complement strand
CAGGAACTTCACGAAGTGAAGTTTCTGCGGAGTCGAAAGACCCCTACTCCGCCCGTGCTCTCATCTGCCGTTTCAAGGCATTCTCCCCGGACTGTGTGTTCCACGTGCAGAACACTAACTGCCACGACAACCAAAATCATCCGAAGAGGATTGAATCTGATCTTCCAAACGTTTCAAGCGAAGCTCCCGCCCCACTATACGATTTGCCAAACTTGGGATACTTTCTCCCACAGACACCTATGTCCCACCCACCACGCGCGAGTACCTCAGCCACCACCCTCTCCGCTCTCCGCGTCGCGCATGCAATCCCCCTAGACGCGCGCCATCCCGCCTCCGAGTGGTCGCTGTCAACACCAATTACTTTCTGCGCCGACTGGCAGGGGCGGAATCCCGACCTCATGCGCCAAACCGAAGTCCGCGTCCTCTGGACTCCCTCGGCGCTCTACCTGCGTTTCGAGTGCCGCTATCGCGAATTATTCGTCTTCGATGATTCCGACCCCAGCGGACGTCGCGACCATCTCTGGGACCGCGATGTAGCCGAGGTTTTTCTCCAACCCGATCCGTCTCGTCCTCGCTACTATCGTGAATTCGAGGTCAGTCCCAACGGTATGTGGATCGATCTCGACATCTTCCCCGGTGGCCTGAACGATCTGAAAAGCGGCCTCCAGCGCTCGGTCTGGCTTGACCGCGAGCACGACACATGGGCCGCCGAACTCGCCATTTCCATGGCCGCCCTGACCACGAGCTTCGATTCCGCCGCCGTCTGGCGAGTTAACGTCTATCGCGTCGAAGGGAAACAGGAGCCGCGTTTCTATTCCGCGTGGCAGCCCACCAACACCCGGGAGCCCAACTTCCACGTTCCCGAAGCCTTCGGCAGGCTATGTTTTGTGGAAAAATGAAGTACGCGAAGGGCGGGGCGTCACGGTCAGCCGCGAAGCGGTGAAAGAATGCAGCCCATAGCCTGCCCTGAGCCTGTCGGGGCGCAAGCCGTGGGTACGAGTGCGAAGTGATCAAGCTCCACCGGGGAGAAGACGAGGTCTTCCCCAGCCTACTGCGTCGCCTGACTCGTCTTCGCCACCATCCCGATCCCGCCACGCCTGCGCAGTTCCGCCAGCAGCGCATTAGCCGCGTTCAGGTAGGTCTTATTCGGATCGGATGTGTCCGCCCAAACTGCCTCATAGACAATCTTGGCGGCTTCCTTGATATCCATGTGCAGAGCCGCTTCCATCCTATCGGCTCGCTGCCGCGCCGCGCTGTAGCAACTGTGGCAAACTGCCGCTGGTTCGACGTCGCCGTCGTGATTCTGATCAAGCGCGCAGCGAAATGTGGTTGTCGCCACCTGCGGATGCGACGCATAAATCTGCGATTTCAGTTCCCGCAGCCGGTCCCGTTCCTCCGCCAGCAATTTTGCATGGTCCGGCTCCGCCGACGTCTGCGAACCCGGAATCGGCGCCACTGCGGTCGCCGAAACCCGTTCTTTCGCGTGACAAATCGGGCAAGCCTGCATGTCCGCGGGATAGTAGGCGCGGCAATTTGCGCACGGCATCCCGTATCCGATGGCACGCGTTACCGTAACGGCGGCCGTCTTTGAGGGCGCCAGTGCGCCCGGCGTCCCTGGATTCCCAACCTTCTCTCGCGCTTGCCTGGCCGCAGTGCTTTCCATAGGATTTCCTATCCGCGGCCCCAATAGCCGCCTAATCCCGATTCTAGAGCCCCTTTGTGATCCACCGCGACGCACGAAAGTAACCGCGCGGACTCTCCCCGCGCGCGCCTTACTTTGTTGTCGTAATCATGCGCGCCGCTTCCTGCATGCGCGCCCGGTAGAGGTTTTCCTTCGGGTCCAGCCGAGACGCGATCTCCAACTCGCCCAGCGCTTCCTCATAGCGGTTCAGCGCCATCAGGCAAGCCGCCAGCGCATAATGATTCTGCGCGCTCGGCTCCAGCTTCAATGCCTCGCGAAATTCCTTTTCCGCCTCGCCGAGTTGCTGCGTGTTAACCAGCGCCGTCCCCAGGTAATGATGAGCAATCGCCGACTCCGGCTTGAGTTCAACCGCTTTGCGCAACGCTTCCGCCGCCTCTTGATCCTTTCCAATCAGCAGCAGAGCCTGCCCCAGAACGCGATGCTCGACTGCGCCCCCCGGATTGGCCGCGATTGCCACCTGCAACTCCAGGATCGCCGCCGGATAATCTCGCTTCGCCATATAGGCGCGCGCCAGGCAGTTATGTCCGCCATCCCAGTCCGGATTGTCTCGATACAGCGCCTTGAATTCGGCGATCGCGTTGTCGAAATCTTCCTTATCGCAAAGCGTGTTGCCAAGATTGTTGCGCACGCTGGGCTCATCGGGTCGTAGCCGGATCGCCACCCGATATTCTGCCAGCGATTCGTCCAGCTTCCCCATGTCGTGCAGCGTGACACCCAAATTGCTGTGCGCCTGCCAGAAATCCGGACGCAGCCACAGCGCGTGGCGATAGGCAACCGCCGCCTGCCGCAACTCGCCATTGTCGTGCTCCGTGATCCCGATGTCGAAATACGCATCGGCATTCTCCGGCTCCCGTCCCAGAGACTTCTCAAAGGCATTCAGCGCCGCATCGTAATGTCGTTTGGCATACAGCGCCAGCCCAAGGTAGCGGTACCCTTCCGCATTCCCCGGATCGATGCTCAGCGCCGTGCGTGCCTCGGCCAATGCGTCGTCGCCGTCGTCCGTCCGATAAAAGAGATAGGAAATCTGGTTGTGCGTTTCGGGGAAACCCGGCTTCAGTTGCTCCGATTCCATGAAGGCGTCCAGCGCCTCGTCAAACCGCTCCTGGCCGCGCAGAATCGTCCCCAGGACGAAAATCAGCGATGCATTCTTAGGGTCGGCCCGCAGCAGCCCTCGAACCTTGTCCTCAGCCGCATTCAGATTCTTACTGTGAACAAGCGCAGCAACCTCGGCCACCGCGCCCGAGCAACTGCAATCCGCACTCGATGTGTTTTGCTGCGACTGCGAAGCCGCTTTCGGATGAGCCGCCGACTGAACCGCGTTCGGCCCGCCCAGATACTGAATCAGGTTGGCGTCCGCTCCGCCATTCTGGAGCGCGCGCATGGAGGTCGAGGTAAGCCGGCAGGCGAGGTCAGTTTCGCCCCGCGCTGTCCCCACCAGGCGCTCGATGCGCGCGCTCGATAACCCTCCCGCCAGCCACAGGAAAACATCGTCCAAACATGGAGTGGGAGGAGTGGACTCCGCCCGCAAAATACCCGCCATCAGCAGAAGCGACAAACCGGTCAGCCAACCCCGTTTCACAAATCCTCCGGCGTCGCGTGGCACGGCGCAGGAGGAAAGCTGCGGCGCGGCGTTTGCGCGAGAATCGCCCTGCGGCCAAAATAGCCCGCATGCCACCTCGCCGATAGGTCACGGAAGTAACGAATTGGCCTGCCCGTGCGGCCAATGGCCGGGTGTCAATTTCGGCCAGCGCCGCCCTGCCAATCTGCGATTCCCAACGCTGCCCGCGTCGTGCTCTGGAGCCTGCCCTAAGCTTGTCGAAGGGTTAGCGCACGTCGTTTTTGGGCGAAGGGGAGCTGCCTTTCGCAGGACTCCCTGCTTCACTTGCGCTACACTGATTAGAAGNNCGAAGAAAGTGCGGCCGGTTCGCTTCGGACAGCCTGTCGGCTTTGGAGGTCGTATGGGTGAATTTTCGATATGGCACTGGCTCGTGGTTCTTGCCATCGCATTGTTGCTGTTCGGCCCCAAAAGGCTCCCCGAACTCGGCAAGGGAATCGGCGAAGGTCTCAAGGCACTTAAGGAAGGGATGAAAGAGGGCGCCGCCGGCAAGACCGAAGCCAAGTCCGAGCCAAAGTCCGATAACAAGCCAGAAGAAAAGGTGTAAGTCTCGATAGCTTTTCCCGCCCGCAAGCGTGACATCTTTTCTTTCCGCCGTTATAATTCCGACACCTTTAATTACTTAGTGGAAGTTGTCGTGTCCGTTTCCCGGGCGATCGCGGGATCCTGTTATCCCGGCCCTTGCAAGTCAATCCCCGCATTTATGCGGTTCAAATACTGAGGAGGAGTTCTGTGCGTAAAA